>VBKI01000064.1:139894-213294 GCA_005879535.1 Deltaproteobacteria bacterium
GTCCGCCCGCTGGCGTCGCGGGGGTCGAACTCGATGCTGGAGAGTAGATATGTGCCGCCTGCGGACCCCTGGGGGCGCTGCTGGATACCGACAAGCCAGTGCGACCCCCCGTCGTTGGTCATGTACGCATACCGGTTCGACACTGCGGCCCACACCTGCGTGCTACCCGGATGAGCGGCGAGGTTGCGCAGTCCGATCGTCGTGCCGTCCACCGTGATGAATCCGGTCGTGTTCCGATTCGAGTCCTGCCAGTGCAGGATACCGGACACATTCGTCCACGACTGCGTCCCGCTCCTCCACTGATAGACTCCGGCGGGCTGGCCGCTGAACGTGAGAAATTGTTCCGGCGTCGCGCCGGCGCGGACGATGCGGACGAAGAACGGAAGCGGCGCGAGGCCGGAGGTGAACCGGGCAAACGTCTGTCCACCGTCGGTGCTCCTGTACAGACCGCCGGCGACGGACGCGAAAAAGTTGTCCGGCACCTCGACCTGCAGCGTGGCATCGACATGCGTCGTCGCGCTGACCGCCAAGCCGATCCCATCTCCGCCGAGCACCTGGTTGAACACGGTCGTTTCGCCGAGCCGGACCCTGGTGCCGTTGTCCTGCAGGCCTCCCGCGACGAAGCCCTTCGTCGCCGGGGAGTCTGGCCACGATTCGGGAGCACACGCTACGCTGTAGGCGAGGTGCGTGATCAGACCCTCGTTGTGCGCACTGGTGAAGATGACGTCCTTCGCAGGCGAGGAGAGCGCGTTCGGCGACACCGAGATGCCGCCATCGGAACCCGCGTAGAAGAGGCCGTCCGCCCCGACGGCGAACGCGTGCAGGTCGGCGTGGACGTACGCGCGATCGATGTTCGCGTTCGCGGAGTTGTTCGGCAGCCAGTCCGAGAGGACGGACCACGTCCGACCCGCGTCGAGGGAGCGGATGATCGCCAGTTGGCCGCCGATGAAGACACCGTCGGGATTCGCGGCGTCGACGAGAAGCGCCTGGTTGTACCAGGCCTGCACGCCGAGAACATCGAGGGACATCGCGTCCGGGTTCGGGTTCTCCGGCCGCCGCGACGCGTTGACGTGCAAGGCCTGGAAGCTCAGCCCTCCATCGTCGCTGCGAAAGAGATCGAGCTGCGCACCGCCGTCGACGGTGGCTGCGAGCAGGTAAATCCGTGCGCTGGCGGAATCCGGTACCGTGCTCTCCGCCGTCGCCAACGTGGCGCGCCCGGCAAGCTGCGCGCTCGCGTCCCCGCCGGGAAGCGCAGCGCTGGCAAGGGTCCATGTGGCGCCGTCGTCCGTCGAGCGGAAGAGGACGAGCGAGCCGCCGGCGTCGGCCGTCGGCGGTGCGGTGATGTCCGCCACCGCCTGTCCAGTGGCCAGCCATGTGTCGCTTCCGGCAAAGGCCAGGCTCCACATGTAGTACGCGCGGGAGACGCCGGAAACGATGAGCGGTACGTGGAACCAGCCGGCGCCGCCGTCGGTGCTCCGGAACAGGCCCGCGTCGGTTGTCGCCAGGACCACGGCGCTATTTCGCGGATCCACCTTGATGTCCGTCACCGCGCCCGCGGTCAGCGTCCGGGTGGTGGCCCCGATCGTGTATGTGGCCGCCACAGCCGCGGGGGTCGACCACGTGCCCCCGCCGTCGGTGCTGCGGGTAATGCCTGGCTGCCGCACGTCGAATGGATCGCCGAATCCAAGGAAAAGGATGTCTGGATTCGACGGGTCCATCGCGAGCGTACCGACCGCGGTGGTGCCGATGGCGTCAGTGAGTGGTTCCCAGAGGACCACCGGTGCGGTTGCAGTGGATGTCTTCCAGACCCCCCCACCCGCAGTGGCGAAATAAAGGACGTCGGGGTCCATCGGGTGCGCCAGGATACGGCGGGCACGCCCGGAGTCGATCTCTGTATATCTGTCGCCGTTCACCGCGTAGTTGGCGCGCGTCGGACCGAGGTTCACGAACGCGCTGCTCGACGCTGCAGAGAGCCGCTTCGCGCCCGAAAGGGGCCGGCCCTGGCCGATCGCGTACCGGTCCCTCTCTCTCTGCGCCGCGTCGAGAATCCGCGCCCGGCCGGCGACGTCGTCGCCAGACCAGTCACGCGTCGCCCGCAGCCGCGCCGCCGGATCGTCCAACTCGACTGCCGCCGCCCGTGCAACGGCTGCAGCGAGCAGGACCGCCGCGAACAAGACGGGTGTGCGGGGGCGCAAGCATTCCCTCCCGGATTCGGGAACGCTAACACTCGGCGCCGCGGCCCCCAAGCCAATCGGCGGGGGCGGCGGTCGGCTCAGGCCGTCGGGCGTCGGAACCGGGACAGTTGCGCCGGGAGCGCAGCGATCGCCGGGAAATTCCTTTGGGGATGAAGCTTTTGCGCCCGGGCAAGAAGGTCCGCCTCCGTCTCCGGATTCGTCGGATCGACAACACAGCAGTCGACCGGACAGACCGCGGCGCAAGCTTCCTCGTCGTGGAAGCCTACGCACTCGGTGCAGAGGGCCGGGTCGATGACGTAGATGTCCTCACCCTGCGTGATGGCTTGATTTGGACACTCGGGCTCGCAGGCTCCGCAGTTGATGCACTCCTCGGTGATGATCGTCGCCACTCGGGTCTCCGTCACGGCCGGCTTCGGCACCCGGGCACGCCGCGTGCCGGGCGACCGATCAACCGATCCAGACCGTCTTCGTATTCGTGAACTCGCGAATTCCCTCTTCGGACAGCTCGCGGCCATAGCCGGAGGCCTTGATGCCCCCGAAGGGAAGCCGCGGGTCGCTCTTCACCATGCCGTTGATGAATACCTGCCCAGCGTCGAGCTCGTCCACCAGGCGATCGATCTCCTTCGGATCCTGGGTGAAGGCGGCCGAGCCCAGGCCGAACTGCGTGTCGTTGGCGAGCGCGATGGCGTCGTCGAGCCCCTTCGCGCGTACCACCGCGGCGACCGGGCCGAAGACCTCTTCCTCCCAGACCTTGGTCCCCTTGGCTTCGAGGGCGACGGTAGGCTCGAAGAAGAAGCCGGGGCGGTCCAGGCGCCGGCCGCCGCAGGCCACGTTCGCGCCCTGCTCGCGGGCGCCGCGCACCTGCTTTTCCAGGTCCTCGAGGACCTGCCGGGAGGCGAGCGGGCCCACCTCTGTCGCGTCGTCCTGCGGGTCGCCGATCTTGAGCGCCCGCATTCCCTGGACGAAGCGCTTCTCGAACTCGGGGGCGATTCTCTCGTGCACGATGAAGCGCTTGGCGGCGATGCAGCTCTGGCCGGCGTTCTGGACGCGGGCGGTGATGGCGACCTTGACGGCCTTGTCGAGATCGGCGCTGGGAAGCACGACGAAGGGATCGCTTCCTCCGAGCTCGAGGACCGTTTTCTTTAAGTGGGCGCCGGCGGTAGTTGCAAGGCTGCGGCCCGCCCCGTCGCTGCCGGTCAGGGTGGCGGCGGCGATCCGGGGATCCTCGACGATCTTCTTCACTTTCTCGCTGCCGACGAGGAGCGTCTGGAAGCACCCCTCGGGATAGCCGGCGTCGCGGAAGATCTCCTCGATGGCGAGGGCGCACTGCGGAACGCTGCTCGCGTGCTTGAGCAGGCCGACGTTCCCAGCCATGAGGGCCGGAGCGGCGAAACGGAAGACCTGCCAGAACGGGAAGTTCCAGGGCATGACGGCGAGCACCGGGCCGAGTGGCTGGAACCGCTTCTCGGACCGGCGCGCGTCGGTCTGGACGGGCTCCGGAGCGAGGTGGCGCTCGGCGTTCTCCGCATAGTAGCGGCAGCCGTTGGCGCACTTCTCGACCTCGGCGATGGCGGCCTTGCGCAGCTTTCCCATCTCCAGCGTCATCAGGCGGCCGAGAGCGTCCTTGCGCTGCTCGAGCAGCGCCGCGGCGCGGGCGAGCCGCTGGCTGCGCTCGGCGAAACTGGTCCGTCTCCACCGCCCGGCCGCGGCGGCGGCTTTCTCGAGCTTCTGCTCGATGACTGCATCGGAGTCGGGTGGAAACGTCTTGACGGTTTCCCCGGTCGCGGGATTCACGCTGGCGATGGTCATGGCGTTCCGAGAGTAGCGAGCTTCCGCGCGATGCGCACCACCTCCGCAAAGGAGTGTGCAACCCAGGTCGGCGCCGCGGACCGCAGGAGGGGTTCCGGCTGGGCGCCGTAGGTGACGGCGATCGAGCGGATGCCCGCCCTTTGCGCCATCTCCAGATCGTGCGTGGAGTCGCCGACGATGACCGTGGCGGCCGCGCTGACGCCGAGCTTCTCCAGCGCGAGCAGGGCGATGTCCGGCGCGGGCTTGGGGCTCGCGACGCTGGTGTAGCCGAGGACGACGTCGAAGACATGGCGAAGGCCCGCCGCCGCGACGGTGGAGTCGGCGCCGTCCTGCGCCTTGCCGGTGACGACGGCCAGACGGAAGTCCGCCCGTTTCAATTCGTCGAGCCCTTCGCGCACGCCGGGATAGAGCAGGCCCGGAATGCGCGGCGTGACGTGCGTCCGCCAAAGGACGCGGTAGATTTCGACGGCCTCCGCGGCGCCGGTGGGGCCAGTGCCGATCAGCTGCGCCAGCGCGACGGGAAGCGGCAGCCCGATGGTGTCCTTGATCGCCTGCGGATCCGCGGGTGGAAGGCCCAGCGCGGCGAGGGTGCCTTGCGCGACGTCGACGATCGCCTGGGGGGTGTCGACGAGCGTGCCGTCGAGGTCGAGAAGAAGGGCATGCAGCACCGGCGCGGTCTCGCATGCGAGGCCGGCGCGGTCAACGCAGTTCCAGATCGTTTGGAATGCGCACGCATTGGCAGCCTCCGGCATGCCTGGCCACCAAGGGCGGCGCCCGGAACACGCGATCAATGAAAATCGTGCGAGCGGATGTCGTACTCGATTGCCTCGTGCAGGCCCCAGAAGCGGTCACCCTTGACGCTGGTCACGCCGTCGTACGTCTCCAGGCGTCCCTCCACGACGAGCAGTGAGCTGGCGAGGATGGGGCGGCGGTTCTTCTCGAATGTCGGGGGGTCGATGACGATGTTGGAAATGCCGGTCTCGTCCTCGAGCGAGAGGAAGACGAACCCCTTCGCCGTGCCGGGACGCTGGCGAACGATGCAGAGCCCCGCGGCCCGCACCCGGCGACTCCGGCGCAGCGTGGGGAGCTCGGCGGCGGAGTGGACGCCGAGGACGCGCAGGCGCTCGCGCTCCAGCGCGACCGGGTGCGGACCGACGGTCATGCCCGTGCCGCGCAGATCGGCGGCGATGCGATCGCGCAGGTCCATCTCGGGGAGCGGGCTGCGGCCGCGGTCGGGCGGCGGTTCGACTCGCCCCGGCAGTGGTTGCTCGCCGCGGACTTCCTCTCCGAAGGTCCGCAGCGCCTTCAACGCATGCTCCCGCGGATGCGCATTGATGTGCGCGAGGAGCGCGCCCTCCCGCTGCCTCTCGGGCGCGAGTGGCTTCTGGGGCGCGAGACCTGTCCCACCGGCTACCATGTTGGCAGAGGGGTCCGACATCAGATCCTCGCGTGGCTCGATTCGGGCGAAGAGGCCGGGACCTCGCCGTGAGGCGGCCTCCGCTTGCCAGAGTGCGGCCCGCCGGGTGGGCAGCGCCCCTCCGGGGTGCATGGGCACCGAGGCGAGCGCGCCGATCTCCGCCAGCGCGGTCAGCTCGTCGCGGCGCAGCCTCGTCCGCGCCGCCAGATCGGCGATGCTCGCAAACGGCGCGCGGGCGCGTTCCTCGACGATCTTCTTTCCCACCGTCTCCCGCAGCCCGCGCGCGTACCGCAGCCCGAGTCGCAGTCGCAGCTCCTCCTCCGGTCCGGTCCGCTCCAGCGTGCACAGCCAATCGCTGCGGGCCGCGTCGATGGGCTTCACCCGCACCCCGCGCCGCTGCGCGTCCTTCACCAGCGTGGCAGGGCTGTAGAAGCCCATCGGCCAGCAGTTGAGCATCGCCGCGTAGAACGCCTGCGGATGGTGCACCTTGAGGTACGCGCTGGCGTAGACGATCAGCGCGAACGACGCCGCGTGGCTCTCGGGAAATCCGTAGAGCGCGAACGAGGTGATGCTCTGCACGATCTCGTCCTGCGCCTTGGGCGCGATCCCGTTCGCCGTCATTCCCGCGCGCAGCCGCTCCTCGATGTGCTTCATCCGCTCTACGCTGCGCTTGCTGCCCATGGCCCGCCGCAGCTCGTCGGCCTCGCCGCCGGTGAAGTTCGCCGCGGTCATGGCGATGCGCATGAGCTGCTCCTGGAAGAGCGGCACCCCGAGCGTCCGCTTCAGCACCGGCCAGAGCGACGGATGGGGCACCGAGGGTTTCTCCCGCCCGGCGCGCCGCTCCAGGTACGGGTTGACCATCTGCCCGACGATCGGTCCGGGCCGGATGATCGCCACCTCCACCACGATGTCGTAGAAATGGTCGGGGCGCATGCGCGGCAGCGTGGCCATCTGCGCGCGCGACTCCACCTGGAAGACGCCGATGGTGTCCGCCGTCTGCAGCAGCCGATAGACACCGGGGTCGTCGGGCGGAAGCTGCGCCAGATCGAGCTCGACGCCTTCGTGTCCGCGGACCAGCGGAATGGCCTGCTCGAGCACCGCCATCATCCCCAGCCCGAGCAGGTCGATCTTGATGATGCCCAGATCGGCGCAGTCGTCCTTGTCCCACTGCACCACCGCCCGGCCGGGCATCGAGGCGGGCTCGAGCGGAACGATCTCGTCGAGCCGCCCGCGGGCGATGACCATCCCGCCCGAGTGCTGGCCGAGATGCCGCGGCAGGCCGGCGATCTGCTGGCAGAGCTGGAGGTACAAGGCCACCCGCCTGTCGCCGGTGGCGAGCCCCGCCTCGCGCGCCCGGTGCTGGAGCGAATCGTAGTCGGTGATGAACTCGAATTGCGGGAGCAGCTTCGAGATCCGGTCCAACTCCTCCTGCGGGAGTCCGAGGACCTTGCCGATCTCCCGCGAGGCGGAGCGGGCGCGGTAGGTGATCACGTTGGCGGTCATCGCCGCCCCCACCGCTCCGTAGCGCTGGTAGACGTGCTGGATGACCTTCTCGCGCTGGTCGCCGCTGGGAAGATCGAGATCGATGTCCGGCCACGCCTTGTGCCCGGTTGCGTCGGTCCGTTCCTCGGAGAGGAAGCGTTCGAAGAGCAGGTTCATCCCCACCGGATCGACCGCGGTGATCCCCAGCGCGTAGCAGACGGCGCTGTTGGCCGCCGATCCGCGCCCTTGCACGAGCACGTTCTCCTGCCCGCAGAAGAGCACGAGGTCGTGCACGATGAGGAAATACCCTGCGAGCCCGAGCCTCGCGATCAGCGCCAGCTCCCGCTCGAGCTGCGCCACGGCCTTCGGCCATCGCGAGCTGCCCGGGCCTCCGTACCGCTTCGGCGCGACGTCCATGGTGCGGTGCCACAGCTCGCCGTCGAGCGAGGCGGCATGCAGGAACTGCGGCTCGGGCAGCTCGTACCCGAGATCGTCGAGGGTGTAGGCGCAGCGCTCCGCGATCTCGCGCGTCCGGCGGACTGCCTCCGGCAGATCCCGGAACAGCCTGGCCACCTCGGGCGGGGAGCGGACGTGCCGCTCGGCGTTGCGCGAGAGGCGCCGGCCCGCTTCGTCCAGCGTCGTCTTGAGGCGGATGCAGGTGAGCGCGTCGAACAAGGGCTTCCCTTGCGGCGCCGCGTGGCGCACCCCGGATCCGGCGACGATCCGCAGCCCTCGCGCCCGCGCGGCGTCGATCCGGCTGCGGTTCTCGCGCTCGCTGCGTGGATCGAGGTCGCGCCGGATTTCGGCAAAGAGCCGCTCGGTCCCGAGGTGGGCGGCGAGGACCATCAGGTGCTGCGGCTTGCCCGCGCTCAGCGCGACCAGCCCCTGCCGGAAGTCGGCGAGTTCCGCGGCAGTGACGGTGCACGCGTCCTTTCCCCCTTTGGCGTGGCCGAGCGTCAGCAGCCGGCAGAGGTTTTTGTATCCCGGGCGATCCTCGCAGAGCAGCGCCACCCGGCCGGCGCCCTCGACGTCGAGCTCGGCGCCGACCAGCGGCCGGACTCCTTGGCGGCGGGCGATCGCATGGAAGCGGGGGATGCCGTACAGACCGCCGACGTCCGCGAGACCGAAGACGGCATGTCCGGCGGCGGCCGCGGCGTGCGCGAGATCCTCCGGCAACGAGGAACCGCGGAGAAACGAGAACGCGCTCCGGGCATGGAGCTCGACGTAGTCGCAGGAGATGTCGGACCGGCGCGATACACTGATCACGGGCGGGGCACGCGGACCCCTGACTGTATCGATCGCGTTCGCGCCCTCGTCGCCCGAGAGCACGCCAAACGGAACGAGTGAGGGCCGCGGGGCCGGGGTGTCCACCAGATCGTCCTGCGGAAACGGCGAGAGCTGCGCTTCGGGCGGCCGGCGCGCGTCGATGGCGAGCTGGATGGGACAGTCATCGTGCGACTTGCGCGGATCGCCCCGCGCCACCTCGCGCTTTGCCCTTGCCCTGCGCTCCTCGCGGGAAGGCCGTTTCACGGCGAGCCTCCAGCGAGCTCGTTCCGGGACGAGTTGAAGTGTTCACTTCCCAACTCGCCCCGGGGCGAGTTCAAGTGTTCACCAGTCGACTCGCCCCGGGGCGAGTCCGAGGCATCCCTGAGAATTTCCGGGCAGTTGGCGGTGCTTCGTGCGCCTGCTCGCGCCGCGGTCGTCAGCCGATCAGTCGTCAGCCGATCAGTCATAGACCGCCTCGATCCGCCAGGTGCCGGTGGCCAGCTCGCGTGCCGCCCGGATCAGGAGCCCTCCGGCCAACTCCAGGTCGTACGCGTCGAGCGCGAGCGGCGCGTCGGTCCACCATTCCGCGACCGTCCGCCACGGGCCGGCGCTGGCGACCACCCGCCCGCCCAGGGCGCCCTCGCCGATGACCAGCAGCGGCGTGCCGGCATCGTCGCAGCGCACCTCCGCCGTGCGCGGCGGGCGCAGCGCTCGCGCGGCGAGCGACAGCTCGATCTCTCCCGGAACCGCGATCCGCGGCGGCGGAGGTGGCGCGAACTTGCCGCATTCCGCGGCGAAGGGCGCCCACCGATCTGGTGCATGCGGCCGGCCGATCCGGTCGGGCCCGACCATTGCGGACAGCCGCGCCACCGCGGTTGCGAGCTGGGTCGGACTGGCGGCGCGCGGTCCGAAGAGCGGCATCTGCTCGAGCACTTCGCGCGTGGGAACCGCCGAAAGCCGCACGGCGCGCACGCCGGCCATGGGCGGACGCGACTCGACCGACAGCCGCAGCAGCTGCAAAAGGGCGGCGGCCTCGCGTGTAGGCGCCGCAAGATCCAGCGCGCGCTCATCCCAGGAGCCGTCTGCAAGCCGCAGCTGCAGATCCATCTCCCGCGCCATCAGCCCGCGCGCAGAGAACCTTTGCGCCAGCCGATCGAGCAGCGCTTTCCAGACGAACAGCAACGGCTCCACCGAAGAGGCGTCCCACTCCAGCTCCTCTCCTTCCTCGAACCGTTCCGGCTCCTCGCGCGACACCAGCGCAGATGCGTCTTCCCCTCGCGCCAACCGCGCCAGCAGCCCTGCTTCGGGCCCGAGCCGTGCCGCCAGCGGACCCGGCGGAAGAGCACCGACTTCACCGAGCGTGTGCAGGCCGAAGCGGCGCAGCGATTCGAACAGCTCGTCGGGCAGCTCCAGCGCATGCAGCGGCAGCGCGGCGAGAAACTCGCGTTGCTCCTCGGCCGCGACCACGAGAAATGCTCCTCCGCCGGCGCCCCACCGCGTCTCCTCCAGCGTCAGGTCGGCGGAAGCCGCCCGCGCCGCGAGCCGGGCGACCGCCTTGCTCGAACCGAAGCCGACCGCAGCGCGAAGCCCGACGTGCTCCGCGGCGGCCACCAGCGCGCGAGCCACCGCGCGGTCGTCCCCGATCAACGATTCCAGCCCCGCTACGTCGAGGTAGACGAGTCCGGGCGCCGCCTCCTCGACGCGAGGCGACACCGCGGCTGCCGCCTCGCGTGCCGCCTGGGCCGCGGCCCTCTCCCGCTCGGGCGACGACTCGCGCGTGAGCAGCCGCGGACACGTCGCGCGCGCCTCCGCCAGCGTCTGCCCTGCTCCGACGCCGTCGGCCGCTGGCGTCGCCCCGAGCACATGCGCGCGCCCGCCGAGATCGCGTCCCGCCTGGACCACGGCGAGCGGCTGGGAGCAGAGCTGCGGCTCCGCGCGCAGGGCGGCGACGAGCGGAAGGTCGGGAACCCAGAGGCAGGCGATCTTCATCGGCCACCGTCATCCCGGCTCGAGCGGCAGATGGATGGGCAGCGGCGGTGAAGGCGGCATCCGCTTGTGCCGCGCCACCGCGCCCACCGCCTGCATGCCCCGCAAAAACCGCCCTGGATCGCCTGGACTGCCTTCCCACTGCGCGCGACCGCGCTCCAATTCGATGGTGGCGGTGGCAAACGTTCCGGCCTGCGGAGCCCGCGCCAGCACCAGGAGGACGCCGCCGTGCTTCTCCGCCCGCCGCGCCAGCCGCGCCCACGGCGATGCGCCCGGGGAGAAGGACTTCTTCTCGAATCGGACCACCTGGATGATGCCGCGCGGCTGCTTCGGCGGCGGGAGGACGCTGACGTCGCCGAGGTCCAGCGCCACCAGCGCGAAGCGCGCCTCCAGCGCGACTTCGGCGGTGCGCAGCGCCTGCACCGGATCGCGCGGGCGCACCCAGAGGAGGCGGTCGAGATCGATGCCGTGCGGCGACGCATCGAAGGAATCGCCGGGATCGATCAGCGCGCAGTTCTCCCCGGCGCGCGTTGCCGAAGCGAGAGCGGCGCGCATCAGCGCCGTTCCCCCTGCGCCGGCGGGGCCGACGATCTCGTGAAGCTGCCCCCGCGCAAGTCCTCCTCCGAGCGCAGCATCGAGGGCACGAAACCCCGTGGGCAGCGGCCGCGGCACGCGAGGAGAGAGCGCCGGCGCCCTGCGCACCTGGCCGTCGCGAAGCAGCTCCTCGAGGGCGTGGAGGTCCCTGGGCAGGCGGCGCGCGGGCAGTGTCACGGCCTGATCGATCTAGCTAAACATCAGTTCAGGTGCAAGGGCCGGGTTGATCAAGTCTTCGGATCAACCGCCAGGGGCGCCAAACGAGCCAAGTTTTTAATCTTTTTCTAGTGTACCGATTGGGGGATCGTCCCGACCGGATCCATCCGCATCCGCCGCTCCGGGATGGGCATCCGCTCCTTCACTCCAGGTCGCTCCGGCATCATCGCCAAGGCAGCCGCGCCTACCGCGAGCAACGCGTCGCGAGCGGCGATGTCCAGGTACTTGCCCGTTGAGAGCAGGTTACCGGTGATGGCCGCGAGCCATCCGGACACGAGCGCGCCCCCCACGCGCGGCCGCCGCAGCACGAGAAGCCCGGCGGCGATCTCCACCAGACCGACCAGGCGCATGAACGTTCGTCCGTCGACCGGCAGGCGGCGCTCCACCTCCGGGCTCAGATACTTGTCCCAGTCCACCAAAAGATTGGTGAACTTGTCGGCGCCCGCGACGATGGGCACCAGCCCATACCCGATTCGCAACAGCGTTCTCGCATCCGACGGCATGCTCGCACCCCCGACGGGAAGGTTGCGACGGCGAGGCGGCCCGGGAAGCCCTCGTGGCCGCCTCCTACTCCTTGACCATCGCAATCCGCAGCTCGACCCGGCGGTTCTTCGCCCTGCCCCTCACGGTCGCATTGGTCGCCACGGGCTGAGCTTCACCGAGTCCCACTGCCATCGCCCGCTTCTCCGGAATGCCCCGCTGCACGAGAACGCGGCGCACGGCTTCGGCGCGGCGGATCGAGAGCTCGTTGCGCCTAAGACTGCGGCCGGAGTCGCGAAATGCAGCAAGCGCGCGCCCGTCCGCCCGCGCCGGGCTTGCACGCGCGGTCAAACCCTGCGAAGAGGGCGCGCATCCGGAGGCCCCATGCTTCAGGTCGGAGAAGTCGCGCCGGACTTCGAGCTGCTCGACGAGGAAGGCAAGCCTACGCGCCTTTCGAGCTTCCGCGGGCGCAACGTAGTGATCGTCTTCTTCCCGGCAGCGTTCTCTCCCATCTGCACGCAGGAGCTGAAGCAGATCGGTGCCCGCAGGATGGAATACGAACGGGAGAACGCGGCGGTGATCGGCATCTCCGTCGACAATCGCTGGAGCCTGCGCGCGTTCAAGCGGGACGAAGGATTGAGCGCGACGCTCCTCTCGGATTTCCATCCCAAGGGCAACGTGGCGCAGAAGTTCGGCGTCTTCCTCGGCGAGACCGGATATGCGAAGCGCGGCACGTTCGTGGTCGACAAGGACGGAGTCATCCGCGGGATCAGCGTCAAGGAGCCGAAGGAGCCGCGCAACGAGGAGGACTACTTCAACCTGCTGCGCAACTGTCCGAGGTGAGTCGGCCGGATGGCTTTCGCGGGCTTTCCCGAGAGCGGCCTCGCGTTCCTGCGCGACCTTTCCGACCACAACGACCGGGACTGGTTCGAAGCGCACCGCTCCGTCTGGGACCAACAGATCGTTCCGGCGATGCTGGAGTGGTGCGCAACGCTCGCCGATCGTCTGAAGGACGTGATACCCGGCCTCGTCTTCGTCCCTCGAGTCGGCGGAAGCCTCTACCGGTTGAACCGCGACATCCGCTTCTCGCGCGACAAGCGTCCCTACAAGACGCACGTCGCCGCGCTGCTCTGGGACGGGGCCGAGAAACACGACGCGCCCGGCGTGTACCTGCACGTGTCCGCCGCCGAAGTGATGTTCGGCGGCGGCATCTACTCGTTCGAGGATGCGCGCCTCGATCGGTGGCGCAAGCTCCTGCACGCTCCGGCCTCCGCAGCGCGGCTGGAGTCCGCGCTCGACGCTGCGAAGGAGGGCGGGCTGAAGCTGGAGATCTCCGAGAAGCTGCAGCGACCCGCGCGCGGATTCGACCCCGAAGGACCTTACGCGGAGCTCTCTCGCTTCAAAGGGCTCGCCGTGGTCAAGCGGTCGAAGCCGGCCTCGTGGCTTCACCGACCGGAAGCGCTCGACCGCGCCGAGTCCGCTGCGCGCGCCTACGCGCCCCTCCACGTCTGGATGCGCGACGAGCTCTGCCCATGATCGAATCGGTCACGTTGCAGGGCAGGTTCGTGATGCTGCGACCGCTTTCGCGGGACGACGTTCCCGCACTGCGCTCGCTCGCAGCCGGTCCCCGTCGGACGTTCGAGTGGGCCATGGTTCCCGCGCCCGAGCGGGCCGAGCACTACGTCGAGAATGCGCTGGCGCAGATGGAGCGCCGGACCGCCCTGGTGTTCGCGATCTGCCTGCCTTCCGGCGAGCTGGTCGGCTCCACCCGGCTCTTCGATCTGCAGCGCTGGGAATGGCCGGAAGGAAGGGATCCGCGCCACGGCGAGGACGTGCTGGACGCGGCGGAGATCGGCTACACCTGGCTCGCCGAGCGCGTCCAGCGCACCGCGGTGAACACCGAAGCGAAGCTGCTGCTCCTCCGGCATGCGTTCGAGACCTGGCGCTGCTTCCGCGTGACGCTGAAGACGGACGAGCGGAACACGCGCTCGCGCCGAGCCATCGAGCGGCTCGGCGCCCACTTCGACGGCATCCTCCGTGCCTTCCAGCCCGCAGTGGACGGCAAGCCGCGCAACACGGCTTACTACACGATCCTCGCCTCGGAATGGCCTTCGGTGGAGGCGGCGCTCCGAAAGAAACTCGGCTGATCACTCATCCTCGGTCTGCTCCAGCTTGGCGCGCAGCAGATCGCCGAGCGTCCCGAAGCCCTTTCCCGGCGGCATCTTCTTGTTCATCTGCCGCTGGTACTCGCGGTAGTCGGACGCGCCTTCCGCGCGCTCCGCGGCGGTGCGCGAGAGCCGGTAGCGCCCCCGATCGTCGAGGTCGACGACCTGCGCCTTGAACTGCGTTCCGGGCGGCACGGTCTTCTTGTTGTCGCTCCCGCGCGGCGTGCCCAGCTCGGCGTTGGGCACCAGCCCCTTGCCACCGTCCCAGTGGACGAAGACGCCGAAGGGTTCGCACTTGTCGACGGTGGCATCCACCACGTCGCCGACGCGGGCGCGCTTCTGCTTTTCCGGCTTCGCGCTCTCCTTCCCCTGCGCTTCGTCCTCGCTGATCCGGCGGAGGGCCACCCGCTTCTGCGCGTCGTCGACCGACTCGATCTGGACTTGGATGGTCTCCCCTTCCTTGACGACGTCCCGCGGGTGTTGCACGTGCCGGTCGGAGAGCGCGGAGACGTGCACCAGCCCGTCCACGCCGGGGAACAGCTCGACGAACGCGCCGAAAGGCTGCAGGCGCGCCACCTTGCCCGAGAGCCTTGCTCCTTCCTTCAACTGCGGGCGGGCTGCGTCCCACGGATCCTGCTCGAGAGCGCGAAGGGAGAGAGCGATCTTGTCGTGTCCTTTGTCGTCCTTCTCGATCCGCAGCACCTGCACCTTGACGCGCTGGCCGGGCTTCACCACGTCCTGCGCGTGGGCCACGCGGGCATGGGACAGCTCGGAGACGTGGACCAGCCCTTCCAGGCCGCCCAGATCCACGAAGGCGCCGAAGTCGCGCACCGAGGTGACGGTCCCTTCGATCTGCGCGCCCACCTCGAGCCGCTTGCGCAGCTCCGCCGCCTGCGCGGCTCGCTCCTCTTCCAGGAGGGCCCGGCGCGAGAGGATGGCGTTTCCGCCGCGGATCTCGGTGACACGAAACCTGAGGCGCTGCCCGACGAACTGCGACTGGTCCTCGACGAACCTCAGGTCCACCTGCGAGGCGGGCACGAATCCGCGCAGCCCGCCGAGATCCACTTCCAGGCCGCCCTTGTTCTGCCCGGTCACCAGCCCTTCGATGGGGATCTTCGAGTCCAGCGCCTGCTGCACGATCTCGCGGCCCGCTCCCTTCGGCACGGTGCGCGTGACCACGACGTTGCCCTCGGTGAGCGAGAGCACATATCCCTCGATGGTCTCACCGGCGTGCACCAGCAGGTCGCCCTTGTCGTTGCGCAGCTCGCGGAGATCGATGATCCCTTCGCCCTTTCCGCCCAGATCGAGAAAGGCCACTTCAGCGCCCAGGTGGGCCACGCGCGCGGACATCTTCTGCCCGACGCGCAGCTTCCCCGGCTTCTGCTGCTCGGTCTCCGCGAACAGCGCCGCGAAGTCGGCGTTTTCCTCCGGCGAGGGTTGCGCGTAGACCGACCCGGGATCGTCGGTCGGCTTGGACGCGGGCCTTTCCGCGGCCTCCGCCGCGGCGGCAGGCGGCTCGGAAGGCGCCGGCGCTCCCAGAGTCGGCTTGCGCACGACAATGGGCATCTTGCGCTCTTCCTTCTGACGTGGAGGCCGGCTCTTCCGCTCCGCCGCCGGTGGCCGGGAAGGGTCGGATGTTGGCCGTGCCGACTCGAGGATCTCCTCGAACGTCGGCTGCGTGGCCTTCTTCGGCGGCTTCGGCGCCGCTTTCGGCTCCTCGGTCGAAACGCCCTGGAGGACCTCCTCGAACGAGGGCTGCCGCTTCCGCTGCTGTTCTTCCGGCTTGTCGCTCATCGAACGCCTTCTTCCGCGCAACGCGAGCGGCGGGTCATAGCACAGCTCGCTGCCGGGGCTGTACAGCGAGTCAGCCTCGGGCCCGGCGACGGCCCGCGTCGTGCGCTTCGGCGTCCAGCTCGCGCATCGATGCGAGCAATTTCGCCTCCGCCGGCAGGCGCGCTTTGCGCATTCCATCTCCACCGACGACGACCCTTCCGCCCGTCTGCCGTGTCGCGGCCACCGCCATCGCCACCTGCTCGCCGACCTCTCCACTCACCGTGCTGCTCAGAGCGACGATCGCGCCGCGCGCGCGGAGGATCAGATCGGCGAGGTCGCGAGCCGGGGTCTGGGCCAGCGGTGCGAGCACCTCGAATCCCTGGGCCCGCAGAAGGCAGGCTGCCATGCGCGCAGCGATGTCATGCAGCTCGCCGGCCACGGCGGCGACGATGGCGGTCCCGCGGTCGGATCGGACCGGCTCGCCGGGAGGCTCGGCCAGAGGCTGCGATCTCGCCACCGCGTCGATCACGGCCTGCGAGGCGACATGCTCCTCGGCGATGGAGAGCTGCGCCTCCGCCCACTTCTTCCCCACTTTGTGGAGGGCCGGCGCCACCACCTCGTCGAAGAGCTGCGGCAGCGAATATCCACGCAGCCGGATTCCGGCGAGCTGGGCGACGAGGGCCGCGGCGTCGCCGCGAAGAGCCGCCTGCTCGAACTGTCGGGTCGCTTCCTCACCGGGCTCTTCCGCTCCCTGCGGGAGCGCCGAGGGCAGTGGACCCGCCGCCTGATACTGGCGCTTCTGCACGAACGCGGTCACGTCGCGGAGGCGGAACTTGCGATGACCGCCCGGCGTCCGAAAACAATCGATCTCCCCGGCGTCCGCCCAGCGTTTGACGGTCGCCTCACCCACGCCGAGCAGCGTGGCCACCTGCCGTGTCGACAGAACATCCGTGTTCATGCTTTTCCTGAGCGATGTGAGCGGTTAGACGATGAACGAGCGCGGACGATTCAACGAGCGCGGACGATTCGCTCCGAGCCCCACGGGCGAGCTGCATCTGGGCAACGCGCGTACCGCGTTGCTCTCCTGGTTGTGGGCACGACAGGCAGACGGCGAGTACGCGATGCGCGTGGAGGACATCGACCTCCCGCGCGTACGCGCGGGGATGGCCGAGCGCCAGCTCGACGAGCTGGCGTGGCTCGGGCTCGATTGGGACGGCCCACCGATCTTCCAGTCGCGACGCACGGATCTCTATGAGGACGCCCTGCGCAAACTGCGCGGCCACGTGTATGAATGTTTCTGTTCGCGGACCGAGATCGCCGCTGCCAGCGCGCCGCAAGGCGACGAAGGGCCGCGCTATCCCGGCACCTGCGCCTCGCTCACCCGCGCGCAACGCGACGAGCGCTGCCGGACGCGCGCCCCTTCGTTGCGCCTGCGCGTTCCGCCCGGCCCGCTGTCGTTCCACGACGAGATCCTCGGGGACCAGACGTTCGATACCCAGCAGCTGGTCGGAGACTTCGTGCTGCGCCGAGGCGACGGAGTCTTTGCCTATCAGCTTGCCGTCGCCGTGGACGACGGCGCCATGGCCATCACGCAGGTCCTGCGCGGAGCCGATCTCGTGTCGTCCACCGCCCGCCAGATCCTTCTCCACCGCCTGCTCGGCCATCGCGAGCCTCGCTGGGCCCACGCGCCACTGGTGGTCACGCCGGGCGGAGAGCGGCTTTCCAAGCGCGACCGGCCGCTCTCGCTCTCGGCTCTGCGTGCCCGCGGGGCCGACCCGCGTCGGATCGTCGCAGATCTTGCGCATCTGTCCGGGATGACCGCACCCGATCGCTGCGAGCCGCGGCAGCTTATCGGCTCTTTTTCGTTATCGAAAGTAGGCAAAGCCCCCGTCCCGATTGGCCCATTGCCGTACTGATTTCCGACAGCGCCTGCGGCCAGGAGCGGTGCCCCGATTGCCGATTCAACGCAGCGTGTGCTACTTCCACCGGCCCGCGCTGACCGGAGAGTCGCAATGCCCGAACCGCGAAACCAGATCGGTTCCATCCGTGTGAAGAAGGCGAACTGGAACCTTCCCTCCCCCGTGCTCTTCGAGGAAGCGGTCCGGCGCGGAGAGGGGAAAGTCGCGCTCGGCGGGGCGCTGGTGGTCCTCACCGGAAAGCACACCGGTCGCGCGGCGAACGACAAATTCATCGTCCGCAATGCCGCCACCGACAAGAGCGTGTGGTGGGGCAAGGTGAACAAGCCGTTCCCGCAGGAGAAGTTCGACGGCGTCTTCGAGAAGATGAAGAAGTTCCTCGAGGACCGCGAGGTCTTCGTCCTCGACGCGTTCGTCGGCACGAATCCCGAGCACCGCATCCCGGTGCGCGTCATCACGCAGTACGCCTGGCACAACCTGTTCATCCGCACCATGCTGCTGCCGGCCAAGCCGGGCGAATACGACGGCGTCACCGACCCGTTCACGATCATCGATCTTCCCGGCTTCCAGACTTCCAAGGAGGAGGACGGCACCCACGGGCCCACCTCGATCCTCGTCGACTTCCAGCGCAAGCTGACGCTGATCGCAAACACCGAGTACGCGGGCGAGATGAAGAAGAGCGCCTTCTCGCTGATGAACTTCGTGTTGCCCGGGAAGGGCACCATGCCGATGCACGCCAGTGCGAACATCGGGCCGCAGGGCGATACCGCCGTCTTCTTCGGCCTCTCCGGAACCGGCAAGACGACGCTCTCCGCCGACGCACGGCGGACGCTGATCGGCGACGACGAGCACGGATGGGGCTCCGGCGGGGTCTTCAACTTCGAGGGCGGCTGCTACGCGAAGGTCATCCGCCTCTCTCCCCAGGCCGAGCCCGAGATCTACGCCACGACCCGGATGTTCGGGACCGTGCTCGAGAACGTGGTGATGGACCCGCAGACGCGCGAGGTGGACTTCGACGACGGCACGCTGGCGGAGAACACGCGCGCCTGCTACCCCATCGAGTACATCCCCAACGCTTCCAAATCGGGAATGGGCGGTCAGCCCAGGAACGTGGTGATGCTCACCTACGACGCGTTCGGGGTCCTTCCGCCCATCGCGCGACTGACGCCGGCGCAGGCGGCGTATTACTTCCTTTCCGGGTACACGGCGAAAGTGGCGGGCACCGAGATCGGCGTGAAGGAACCGCAGGCCACGTTCTCCACCTGCTTCGGCGCGCCGTTCATGCCGTTGCATCCGACCGTGTACAGCAAGCTCCTCACGCAGAACATCGCGAAGAACGGGACGCGCGTCTGGTTGATGAACACCGGCTTCACCGGCGGCCCTTACGGAATTGGCCGGCGCATGTCGATCCAGCACACCCGCGCGCTGCTGAACGCGGCGCTCGACGGCAAGCTCGATCAGGTGAAGTTCTCGAAGGATCCGATCTTCGGATTCGACGTCCCCGACGATGCGCCCGGCGTGCCCGCCTCGGTGCTCACGCCGCGCGAGACTTGGCCCGACACGGCCGCCTACGACGAGAAGGCGCGCCATCTGGCCAAGCTGTTCAACGAGAACTTCAAGCAATTCGCCGACCAGGCGGCCCCTGAAGTTCTGGCGGCGGCGCCCAAGGCAGGGTAGAACGCCGCAGAATGTCTGAAAAAGAAGCCGGCATCGAAGTCGAAGGCACCGTGCGCGAAGAGCTCGCGGGAGGCAATTACCGCGTCGAGCTCGACAACAAGCACTCGGTGCTGGCGTACGCGAGCGGGAAGATGCGCAAGTTTCGCATCCGCATCCTGCCCGGCGACCGGGTGAAGCTCGAGCTGTCCCCCTACGATCTGACGCGCGGCCGGATCACGTACCGCCAAAAATAATCAACTTCTGTCCTCGATCCGGAACTCGACCCGGCGGTTCAGGGTGCGGCCGGCTTTGGTCGCGTTCGGCGCGATGGGTCGCTTCGGCCCGAATCCGACGGACTTGAGCTGTTTGGATTCGACGCCCTCCTGAACCAGGTATTCCTTCACCGCGTCGGCGCGCGCTTGCGAGAGCGTGATGTTCTCCTTCCGCTTGCCGACGTTGTCGGTGTGGCCCTCGATCCGGACCGCGACGGGCGCGTCCTTGATCGCCTGGGCGACCTCTCGGAGCACGTCGAAGCTGTCGGAGAGGATCTTCGCGCGGTTGGGCTGGAAGTGGATCTGCTGCTTGAGCTCGATGCGGTCGCGGCGGATCACGATCAGCGCGGTCCGACGCGGGCACCCCTGGTTCTCGGGCGTTCCCGGCTCGTCGGGGCAGCGGTCGTCCTTGTCGGCGACGCGATCGCCGTCGCGGTCGGGCCAGGGACAGCCGAAATTCTCCTTGGGACCCGCCAGCTCCGGGCAGCGGTCGATGTCGTCCGCCACGCCGTCACCGTCGCGGTCGGTGAAGACCGGGCAGCCGCGGTGCTCGGCGGGACCGGGGACGTCGGGGCAGAGATCGTCGACGTCGGGCACGCCGTCGCCGTCTGTATCCTTCGCGCTCACCGACAGCGTCGCAGGCTGCGGGTCGGCCGGCTTCCGGACGGCGACTTTGGTATTGCCGCAGTCGCGGCTTCTGGCCAGGGCGTCGCGGGCGGCGGGCGCCGCCGTGTCCAGGTGTGCTCCGGCGCGCGGCGAGTCGCCCTGATCGAGCGCCAGTTGAGCGAAGCGGAGGTTCGCTTCGGCGGTGGCGATCTCGCGCGGCGCGCAGGCAGCCGCGTTGAGGTCCCTGGCGGACTTCACGTCCTGCCCGATCGCGTCCGCGCGCTGGCGCAAGGCGGACCCGCTCGCGCACGCGACAGCGAGACCACACGCCAATGGCGCGAGGTTCCTCATCACCGCTTCGGGACCGCCGCGGAACCTGCCGCCGGCGCCGCCCGGTTGTCGCTTGCCTTCCGCGCCGCCGCGCCCGCGTATCGGAGCGCCTCGTTGGCGAGCGCGCGGGCATCCGCGTAGCGCGCGTGGCCCTGCTCCTCGCGCGCTTTCGTCAGGTAGAGCTCGGCGAGGGTCGCCTCGTAGGGCGCAAATCTGTCGGCGTCAGCTGCCCGGGCACGGACGACCGCCAACGACGCGTCGTCGATGACGCTCGTCGCCGTCACGGGCCCGCAACCGAGAAGCAGGCAGGCCAGAATTGTGCCGCGCCATGCCAACGTATTTTTTGGTATCCCGGGGTCCGATCCCTGTCTAGTTCTTTGCTTGAACCGGGCCTCCCGGCCCCCTACCATTAGTGCCGATGATCCCTGCCCTGCTCGCCGCCCTTCTCTCCAGCGCTCCGGTCCTGGAGATGACCGACCCTCAGCTCGACGCGAAGATCGCCGAGGCGCACCGGCTTCCCTTCCCGGAACGGATAGATTCGCTCAGCCGCCTCTTCGTCGGCGTGCCGTATACGGATCTGCCGCTGGGCGACGGCGAGCAGGGGCCCGAGCCCGGGCCGCGGTTCCGCACCGACGGCGTGGATTGCCAGACCTACGTCGAGACGGTCCTCGCGATGGCAAACGGGCGCAGCCTCGATCAGGCGAAGGCGATCCTCGACGACATCCGCTATGCGGACGGCAAGCCCAGCTTCCAGTCGCGCAACCACTTCACCGAGGCGCAGTGGCTGCCGGCGAACGCGCGCAAGGGGTATCTCGCCGACGAAGTGCCTGCGCTCGACCGGCGCGCGCCGGCGGAGACGCTGATCCTGGACAAGTCCCAATGGACGCAGGTGCCGGGACTCAAGCGGCTCATCCCCGCCAACGTGCCCGACGGCAAGTACAAGGTCCGGTACCTGCCGCTCGACAAGGTGGAGAAGCGCGCGAAGGATATCTCTCCGGGCAGCATCCTGATGGTCGTGCGCGAGCACGACCCGAATCGCGTCGTGCGCATCACCCACATGGGCTTCGTGGTCCGGAGCGATTCCGGGCTGGTGGTGCGTCACGCGAGCACGGGCAAGGCCGTGATCGACGAGCCGCTGGACGCATTCGTGCAGCGGCAGGGCGAATACAAGAAGTGGAAGGTGATCGGCGTCGCGCTGGCGCGTCCGCTCGACGCCTCCCGGCGAGTATCGAGAATCCAGACCGCCTCGCGCTAGCGCCGCGCAGGTCACGTGGGCCTGGAGGACATTCGTCAGCGATGGCTGCGATCCGGACGGGTCGTCCCGGAAACGGTCAGTGCGGTTCGGTCTGCGCCTCTTCGTCTTCCGCGGCCTTGGCGGCTCCGTCGGGATCCTCCTCCAGCGCCTCCTTCCGCTCCTGCAGCAGCTGGCGGGCGCGCGCAAGGTCGCGGCGCGGCACGAGGATGTTGAAGCCGTCCACGGGAGACGCGATGGTTCCCACCGGCCCGCTTCGCGGCGATTGCAAAATCGCCGGGATCCCCGCGTGCTCGCAGGCGGAGATGAGCAGCTGTGCCTCCATCTGATCGTTGGCCGCGATGGCGACCTCGAACTCTCCCGGGTCGAACGGCGTCTCCGGGGCGTCTTCCGATTCCGTCTCCGTCGGGTGCAAGAGGTCCGCCATTCCCGTCTCCTTGCCGGCAAAGATATCAACGCGGCAGGTCGAGGTCGACGCGCCAGCGCCCCGCTTCCTTCACCACGCGATAGATGTGGCCGCCGCCGTCGTCGGCTGTTCGCACCTCGGCCGAGTCGCCCGTCTGGCTGACGACTTGCGCTTCCACGGCGCGCCCGGGAAGGGCGCTGGTGAAGAGCATGGCGCGGCCGGATTCCGCACCGGCGTCTGCCCGGCCGGGGGCGCGCGCAGCCACCGCGTCCGCATCCCTCTGCGTCCTCGTCGAGAGCAGAGACCATGCGGTGGCGGTATCCCCCTTCTGGAGCGCGGCCGCGAGATCCTGGACGGCTTCCGCGGGTCCGGCGCTTCCAGGCGGAGGCTGCGGCGAGGTACAGGCGCAGAGCGCGGCGAGCAGCAGCACCCTCATCGCATCCCCACCACGCCGCGCACGGAGTCGAACAGCTTCTGCGAATCGTATCCGACGCCTTGCTTGAAGACGATCTCGACCTTCTCGATTTCGGCGATGTTCTTCGAAGGATCGCCCTGCACCACCACCAGGTCGGCGTCCTTTCCCGGCGCGATCGATCCGATGCGGTCCTGCTGCCCGAGCCAGATCGCCCCGTTGAGCGAATGGATCTTCAGCGCCTGGACCGGCGTGAACCCCGCGTCGACGAGCAACT
Organism: Deltaproteobacteria bacterium; assembly: GCA_005879535.1. Classification (NCBI taxonomy): domain Bacteria; kingdom Pseudomonadati; phylum Myxococcota; class Myxococcia; species Deltaproteobacteria bacterium. The sequence continues at coordinate 162,405 of VBKI01000064.1, forward strand.
CGACGTCCCGCCAGTCGCCATAGCCGGCGAGCACCGCGCCATTTCCGGTGGGATCGCACCCGGCCATCAGGAGGCCGCCGGCCTCGGCGAACGCTCGCTCGAACGCCATCTCCAGCTTCATCGCCGAGCGCCAGATCGCCGGATCGCGGGAAATGTGCGCTTGCAGCAGGCGCGCGCGGGTATCACCCGAGACTGCCTCGAGTACCGCCGGCGTCAGCGCGCGCCGGAAACCGTCCTCGGTGAATGCGTCGAAGACGGCGAGTGTGGAAGTGATGGCGACCTTCCGCTTCACCAGCTCCGCGACGAGCTGCGCGAGACGCGGATCGCCCGCGTCCATCTTCGCCAGCTCCGCCAGCGCCTCGCGTGGGTTCGGGCACTGGTCCGGCTTCTTGGCCGCAAAGAACTCGGTGTCGACGAGCAGCCCGTGCTCCAGGTCGTCGATTCCGAGGCGGGCCGCTTCCGTGAACCCGATGGAACAGAGATGCGCGGTGACCTTCAGGCCGCGCTTGTGCGCCGCCTCGATGGCGGCGCCCAGCTCTGCGCGGGTGAGCGTGTTGTAGGCCTTGAACGAGGTGGCTCCCTGGTCCGCCCAGAAGCTCACGAACTTTCGCGCGTCGTCCGGACCGCGCAGCGCATGCATCTGGACGGCGAACGATCCCTGCCCTTCCAGGTAGGGACCGCTGATCCAGATCGACGGTCCCGGCGCCTTGCCGGCGTCGATGGCCTTCTTGATCTCGAGATCGGTGTACGGCTCGACGCTCCCCGCGGTCCGGATGGTGGTCACGCCCGCGGCCAGGTAGAGCCGGGGGAAGCTGTACGCCATCTCGCCGAAGATCGCGCCGCCCATCGGATAGAACAGGTGGTCGTGCATGCCCACCAGGCCGGGCATGACCGTGCGGCCGGTCAGATCGATCCGCTGCGCGCCGCCCGGCGCCTGCGCCACGACCTTTCCGCCGGCGATGAACAGCGTCTGATCCTCGCGCGGCGGCGCGCCCGTGCCGTCGATGATCCGGACGTGTTCGAGGGCAAGCGCCGCCGCCTCCACCTTGACGAACGGCTGCAGCGCGGCATCCACTGCCAGCAATACGGCGAGCAGCATGTGGTTCTCTACCTCTGATCTTTCGAAGCCTTCGCGTTCTCAGGGCGATCGATCGCGACGTACGTGACGGCGTCCCAGGCGTTGTGGATCCCGATGAAGAGCAGGAGGAGCGCCGACCCGCCGATCGCGAAGAGGGCAGGCGCGGGTTGGTGGCGGACCACCATCGAGGCAACCAAGAGCGACGCGTAGGCGATGATCGGAAGCACGCCGTGCCAGATCCAGTCCTCCAGCACCGGCTTGTAGATGGTCTGCCTCGAAGCGGTCCGGACGACCAGGAGCGCGTACGCGAGTCCCAAAAGCCCACAAGCCGCCAGCGCGGCGCCGGCGTTCGAGACCGCCGTCCACGGCGCGCTCACGATCGCCGACACGAGCAGCACGGCGCAGAAGTGCACGATGGTCGGGGTGCCGAAGGCGCGGATCGTCGCCGGCCCGGTCGGTCTGCTCCCCTCCGACATGAGGGTGATCACCACGAACTGCAGACCCGTCAGCGCTGCCCCGGAGGAACCCACGATCACGTAGAAGCTTTCCCAGCGCGCCAGGGGCGAAACAATGCCTTCCGCGACCGCGAGCATGACCCTCCTTACTACTTGCGCCGGATGTCCTGCCACTCCCGCCCGGTCCGTCCGGTTTGAATCGGGCGGAGATTGCCCTCGGGGTTTCGGAAGCGCGCCCGAAACACCCGCTGGCCGCCGATGGCATAGCGCCGCTCGCGCGTCGAGAGTACTTCGGGACGCTCGTCGGGCAGCTTCTCGAATCCCGCTTCGAGCCAGGTCTGCTCGCCTTCCCGCGCGTACGCCGGCACGTCGGTGCGGAAGTCCACGATGGCTCCGGGCGCGAGCAGCTCGCGCATCCGGATCGCGAAGTCCACGTCGACCATGCGGCGCTTCCGATGCCGTTTCTTCCACCAAGGGTCGGGGAACTGCACGTGCAAGGCGGCGAGCGAACGCAGAGGAAAGATGCGCGGCACAAGCAGCCTGGCATCGCCCTGCAGCACCATCACGTTCCGCAGCCCGCGCTTCTGCGCCCGCGCGCGGATCAGCTCGCAATCCGAACGGCGCGTTTCGATCAGCACCAGATCGATGTCCGGGTGGCGCGCGGCGTGGTCCAGCGCGAACGCTCCCCTGCCCGGTCCGATCTCCAGCTCCAGGGGCGCCGCGCGGCCGAAGTCGCGCGCCCAGTCGGGGAAGACCTCTTCCGGTTCCTGGCATCCGATCGACATCCGGCCCGCGAAATAGCCGTTCCTTGCCACCGATCTCAAGCTATGCTTTGAGGGGCCGACCCTCTGGAGGCTTCGCTATGTGGCAGCGCATGAAGCGCGCGTTTCGCTCGATGTTCGGCTGGATGATCTCCGCGGCCGAAGATCCCGAGCTGATCCTCGAGCAGAACATCCGCGACCTGAACGACCAGGTCCCGAAGATGAACGAGTCGATCGCCATGGTGAAGGCGAACGTCACGCTGCTCGACAAGGAGAACCAGAAGTACAGGAACGACGTCGCCGAGCTGACCTCCAAGGTGAAGGCCGCCATCCAGGCCAATCGCGACGACATCGCCACCACGTATGCCACGCAGCTCCAGACGGTGAAGTCGGCGCTCAACCGCAACGAGCAGCAGCTGATGGCGGCGCGGCAGGCCTTCGACAAGGCCATGCAGGTGAAGCAGGCCTTCATGCGCGAGAAGGACCGCAAGACCAACGACGCCATGCAGGCGCTCCGCGACGCCCGCCGGGCCAAGTGGCAGAGCAAGGTGGCGGACGCGATGGAGAGCTTCCAGGTCGCTGGCATCGATGCCACGCACGACGAGATGCTGCAGAAGATCCAGGAGCGCACGGCCGTCAACGAAGCGCGCATGGACATGGCGATGTCGAACGTCGACACGCAGGGGATGAAGATCGAGGAGGAGGCGGAGAAGATCCGCGCCAACGAGCTGCTCAAGCAGTTCAAGCAGGAGATGGGGATGGAGGCGCCTGCGTCCACGCCGGAAGGGCAGAAGACGCTGGGCAGCCGCGAGGGCGTGAAGTCGTAACCGGCGATGGACGACAGCTACGTCAAGGACGCCTTCCTGATGAAGCCGAACCTGATCGGGCTCGGCGTCGGCGTGGTGGCGGCGGCCGCGCTGCCTTTCACCGGTCCGTTGCTTCTCGGGGTCGCCGCGCTCGAGGGCGTCTACTTGTGGTCCATGAGCAGGAATCCGAGGTTCCAGCGCATGATGCGTTCGCGCCGGGGACCGTAGCCGTTGTCGCACCGAAAGGTGCGGCTTTGCGGCTATGTTTGAGCGCGGACATTCGCCGGCTCCGGCCATGAGAGCTCTTCCGATATGTTCGTACGGCTGCGCGCTGCTCCTCCTCGCCGCGGCGGGCTGCTCGCGTTGCGGCGGCACTACGACGGCGAACGCGGCGGAGGAGCTCTTGCCCTTGCATCCCGCCGCCGCGGTCGTCACTGCGCCGCTCGGCGCCGTTGCCCGGCACCTCGCCGCGCTCATCGACCGCGCCTCGTCGCTGCCCGGCGGCGAACAGCTCGGAGAGGCGCGCCGCGTCGCCGCGGCGCAGCTCGGATTCGATCCGCTGGCCCGCGAAGGGCTGATTTCGGCCGGCTTCGATCCGGATCGCGCCGCCGCCGTGGCCTTCTTCGAGGCGCAGCCGCGCGCCGAGCTGATTGCTGCCCTCCCGGTGAGCAAGCCCGACCTGTTCCTGCAGACGATGCAGCGGCTTCTCGTCGATCGAGGTGGCTTTTCGCGCGCCGAAGGACAGTCGCAGTCCGCCACCCTCTTCGAGCGAGGCGGCACGCGGGTCGCCGTCTCCGTGGTGCGCGGATACGGCCTGTTCGCGCGCACCCGCGATCCGGCGGCCTCCATCGCGGAGGCCGGCGCCCGGCAGCCCGAGCAGAGTCTCGCGCGCGACCCGGGTCTGGCGGCCGCGCGCAATCGGCTCGGGGCGCAGGACTTCGTCGGCTGGGCCCCGGCGGGCAGCGGGATGCCGCGGCGGTACACGGCGAGGACGCTGCCCGGCGACGTGGCCGTGTCGCTGCAAGCCTCCCAGCAAGGAGCCGCCTCGCGACTGTTTGCGCAGCTTCCCGAGGCGGATGCGCGCAAGGCGCAGGCGGCGCTCCCCGGGGGCGGCGCGCCGCTGGTCGAGTTGCTGCCGGCGGATGCCCCGCTGCGGGCGCGCCTGGGCGTGGCGCCGGCGAAGCTCCTCGATTCGCTGCGCGGCGATCCGGATCTGGCGGCCGTCCTCGACCGCCTCCACGGGGCGGATGCGGAAGTGTTCGCCTCGCTCGCGCCCGGCGTGGCGGCGTCGCTCGGGGTCGCTCGCGGCGTGAACATCGGCGAGGCCATCGACTACGGATTCGATTGGCGTCGCAAGAGCCCGTTCGACACCGTCCAGCTGGTCGCGCTCGCGGAGGTGACCGACCGCCCGCGCTTGCTCAAGGCGTTCGGCCGGATCGCGAGGACCCTGCCCGATCTTGGAGCCCGCGTAGAACGAACCGGCGACGACTTCCAGGCGACCTACGCGGCTGGCAGGGGAGCACGCTTCGGCGTCCGCGAGATCGACGGCAAGCCGGTCGCATATCTGCTCGGCGGTCCTCTCCGCCCGGACGAGCTCCGGCGCACTCCGCGCTCGGCGAACCCCGAAGCAGCCGCGCTGTACGAAAGCGGCGGAGCCGCTGTGCGCGTGGATTTCGGCAAGCTCGCATCCGCGCTGCGCACGCTGCCCGACGGCGCATATGGCAGCGGGCCGCAGGCGTACGTCGCGCGCTCCATCGTCGGACAGGTGATCGAGCCGCTCCGGACCGTCCGCCTGTCGATGGCCGCCGAGTCGTTTGCCGATCGCCTCGGAGGCACGCTCGACGTCGAGCTGGTCGCTCCATGAGCGCGATCGAGCTCCGCGGCGTCACCAAGGGGTACCCTGCGCGGGAACCGGGACTTCCCGCGCAGGAGCTGCTGCGCGGCGTAGACCTGACGGTGCAGCGGGGCGAGTTCGTTGCCGTCGAAGGCCAGAGCGGGAGCGGAAAGAGCACCCTCCTGCACCTGCTCGGCGGCCTCGACCGCGAGTTCGACGGCACGGCGCACGTCCTCGGCTGCGATCTGCGCGCGGTGACCGACGCCGAGCTGGCGGCGCTCCGCCATACGCAGATCGGCTTCGTCTTCCAGAGCTTCAACCTGTTGCCGTCACTCAGCGCGTTGGAGAACGTGCTTCTGCCCGACTTCTTCGGCGACGGCGTCCCCGACGCGGAGCGGCGGGCGCGGGAGGCGCTCGAGCGGGTCGGCCTCGCGGACAAGGAACGCGCCCGCCCGGTGGCGCTCTCCGGCGGCGAACGCCAGCGGGTCGCCATCGCCCGCGCGCTGCTCGCGCGGCCGCCCTTGCTGCTCGCGGACGAGCCCACCGGAAACCTCGACGCGAAGACCGGACAGGGCGTGATCGATCTCTTCCGTCAGCTCCATCGGGAGGGGATGACGCTCCTGATCGTCACGCACGAGGCGCGCGTCTCGCACGCCGCGAACCGCGTCCTCGTGCTGCGCGAAGGCGTTCTCCAGACCGAGGGCGCCGAGTCGATGGAGACGGAATGAGGGTGGGCAAGCTCATCCGGCTGGCCCGTGGCAACCTCGTCCGTGAGCTGGGTGCGCTCGCCGTCAGCGCCGGAGGCGTCGCTCTGGGGACGGGCTGCCTGGTCTTCTTCCTCGCCTTGGGCACTGGCCTGCAGGACGTGGTCCACGACGTGTTCCCGGTGAGCACGCGGGAGGTCGAAGTGGTCGTCCCGCAACTCGCCATCGGAAGCCTGCTCGGCGAGCAGAAGATCGACGAGGCGACCGTCCGGCGCCTGCGCGCCGTCCGTGGGGTCGCTGCCGTCTATCCGAAGATGCAGCTCCGGATTCCCGCCGTGAGCCGCTACAACGGCACGTTCTTCGGGCGCGAGATGCGCGTGGGTCTGGAGGTCGTCGCGACCGGGCTGATGCCTGAGCTGGTCGGCCCCGATGCGCGCATGCCGTTCGACGACCGCGGCGAGTCGCAACCCATCCCCGTCGTCATCAACCGGCGGCTGCTGGAGCTCTACAACAAGGTCTTCGCGCCCCAACGAAACCTGCCGCGGCTGACCGACTCGATGTTGATCGGCTTCCAGCTCCCCGTCGAGCTGGGCCGCAGCTTCATGACCTCCCGCACGCTGCCGAATCCCCAGGACACTTCCATGCTGGTGGTCGGCTTCTCCGAACGGGCGACGCTGGCGGGCGTCTCGATGCCGCTTGCAGCCATCCAACGGATCAACCGCAAGTACGGCGCCGACGCCGACACGTATTCGAGCGTCCTGGTCCGCGCCCAGAACGCCGACGAAGTCACCGACCTCGCCGCCGCGGTGCGAAAGCTTGGCCTCGAGATCGACGACACCGAGCGCCGCTACGCCGTGCAGATCGGGGCCGCGGTGGAGCTCGTGACCCTTGCGCTGTCGCTGCTCGCCGCGCTGATCACCGGCCTCGCAGCGGTGAACACCATGCAGGCGTTCTATGCCAGCGTGCGCGAGAGGACGCGCGAGATCGGCGTGCTCCGCGCCGTGGGAGCGACCCGCGGCGACGTCGCGGCCGTCGTCCTGGTGGAAGCAGCGGCCACGGGCCTGGCCGGGGGCGCCGTGGGAGTCGCGCTGGCGCGCATTGCAGCGGCGCTGCTCGATCGGCTGGCGCGCACCGGGCTGCCGGACTTCCCCTTCAAGCCGACGACGTTCTTCTCCTTCCAGCCCGGGCATGTCGCCGTCGGCCTCGGCGTCGCCCTGCTCGCCGCCCTGCTGGGCGCGTTCCTTCCCGCCCGCGCCGCGGCGCGCCTCGATCCAGCAAAGGCCTTGACCGAGAGCTGACGCGTCCGCAGCGTCCGTGGATGAGCGACAGCGACAAGCGCAGGGCGCGGGCGGCGAAGCCACACCGGGATGTCGGCGATTCAGGCGGGAACACGCCGCGAGGCGGCGACGTCGAGGGCCTCGCCGGACCGGGTGAGAGCGGCGGTCCGGCAGGCGTGCAGCGGAGCGGTGGGCTCGAAGAGAACCGGGAGCGCAGCGGCACCGGCGTTTCCCCCGGAATGACACCCGGCGATCTGCAGAAGACCCCTGATGACCTCGTCGAAGGGTGGAGCAAGGAGTAGCTCGCCCATTCTGTGTTAGTTGCGACGGGTGGGCCGGGGCCGCCTCGAAGCATTCAGCGACGGCGTCATCGCCATCATCATCACCATCATGGTGCTGGAGCTGAAAGCGCCACACGAGGCGAGCGCCCACGCCCTGGCTGCGCAGGCGCCCGTCTTCCTCAGCTATGCGCTGTCGTTCCTGGTCGTCGCGATCATGTGGGTCAACCACCACCATCTGCTGCATGCGATCCGCGCCGTGGACGCGCCGCTGCTCTGGTGGAACAACGCCCTCCTCTTCGCCATGTCGCTGATCCCGTTCTCCACCGCCTTTCTGGGCGAAAACCCTCGCTCGCCGCTGGCCGTCGGCGTCTACGGTTCGAACCTGGCGCTGGCCGGGTTCGGGTTCTTCCTCTTGCGCGGCGCGGTCGCCCGCCGCGCCGATCCCGCGAACCAGGAAGCGCACCGGCAGCAGCAGCGCAAGAATCTCCTCACCGCCGGCCTCTACGCGAGCGCCGTTCCGCTCGCATACGTCTCGATCTGGATCTCCTTCGGCATCTACCTCTTGATTCCCGCCCTCTACTTCATGCCGGAGCGGAAGCTCGAAACTGCCTCGTGATACCGTCCGCTGCGCAGCGGGGCGCGAAAGGTTAAGAAAGGACGCCATGCCGAGGAAGTCCCGTTCGCTCTCGTCCGATCCGCTGGCGTCGTTTCCCGCCTGGGCGCGCATGCTCGCCGAGCGGTACTACACGAAGACCATCTCCACGTTCATCCTGCACGGCGCCGTCCGCGATCTGCAGCCTGCGGATGACGGCAAAGGCGGCCGCCGCTTCGTCTCGCTGCGCAGCTTCCTCGCCGACGAGCTGTTCGGCACCCGCGATCTCGTCGTCTTCTACGACCGCTCCGGCGGCATCCGGCTCGCGACGCCGGAGATGCAGAAGGACTTCATGGGCGCCGTGGCCGGCTACGACACCCTGTTCGGGACCGACTACGCCAAAGCGGTGCCCAAGGACCCCGCCCGCGCCTTTCCGCTGCTCGAGTCGTACGCCCGCGTCCGCATCGCCGACGGGAAGAGCCTCGCGGTGATCATCGATTTCGCCGAGACCGTCGCCCCGGCCGGCGATCTCGGGTACATGCCGGGCGAGGACCGCTACTCGCTGGTGACGCTGGTGAAGTGGGCGCAGGATCCGCAGTTCCTCACCGCCGACTTCTCCGTCTGCCTGATCGCCGAGAATCTCGCCGAGCTGAATCCGCGCCTGGGGCGGAATCCCTACGCCGCGTCCATCGAGCTGCCGCTCCCCGACGAGAAGGAGCGCTTCGAGTACGTGGAGTGGAAGATCGCCCAGTCCGGCAAGAAGCGGGCGGACATCTCCGAGGTCAACGCGGAAGCCCTCGGCCAGATGACCGCGGGCATGTCGCGCGTCGCCCTCGATCGGGTGCTCACCGAGGCCATCGCAGGCCCGCGGCTGACGGTTGCGAGGCTGAAGGAGAAGAAGAAGGAGATCATCCAGGCGGAGTGCCACGGGCTCCTCGAGTTCATCGAGCCCGCGCATTCGATCGACATGGTGGCCGGCCATGGCAAGGCGAAGCAGCTGTTGCGGCAAGCGGCGAAGGCTATCCAGTCGGGCAAGCGCGACGTGGTCCCGATGGGGTTCCTCATTGCCGGACCTATCGGAACCGGCAAGACGTTCCTCGCCACCTGTTTCGCCGGCGAAATCGGCATTCCCTGCGTCAAGTTCCTCAACTTCCGTTCCCAGTGGCAGGGGGTCACCGAAGGGAACCTGGAGAAGATCTTCAACCTGCTGAAGGCGATGTGGCCGGTGGCGGTGATCGTCGACGAGGCGGACGCCTTCCTCGGCAACCGGAACGCGCAGGGCGACAGCGGCACGAGCGCCCGCGTGTTCTCCCAGATTGCGACCTTCATGGGGAACACCGAGTTCCGCGGGAAGATCGTCTGGTTCCTGCTCACTTCCCGGCCCGACCTGCTCCCCGTCGATCTCAAGCGGCAGGGGCGCGCGGAGGAGCACCTCGCCCTCTTCTACCCGGAGTCGCACGACGAGCGCGTCGAGCTGGTGAAGACGATGGCTCGCAAGGCGAAGGTGAACTTCGACGGCGAAATCACCGCCGTCCTGCCGCCAGACCTGCCGAAGATGTCCGGCGCCGACATCGAGGCCGCTCTGGTCCGCGCCAGGCTGCGCGCGGTCACCGACCGCCGCGAGAAGGTCACGGCGACCGATCTGCGCGAGACGTTCGCGGACTTCGTCCCGCCGAGCTATCCGCTGGAGGTAGAGCTGCAGACCCTGGTCGCGGTCAGCGAGTGCACCTCGCGAGAGCTCTTGCCAGAATCCTACCGGCAGAAGCCGCGCGACGAGATCACCCGCCGCATCCGCGAGCTGAAGCTCCTCCTCTCGGAGCAGTGATGCAGCCGGGCGCGACCTTCAAGTTCCGCTACACGGTCACCGACGCGGACACCGCCGCCGCGCTGAAGCCGATCACCGGCGACGATTTTCCGCCAGTGTTCGCGACGACGAAGTGCATCGCCCTGCTCGAGCTCGCCGCCGGACACCTGCTCAAGGCGGAGTGCGGCCGAGGCCAGCTTTCGGTGGGCGTGGTCGTCGACGTGAAGCACACTGCGGCCACGCCCGTCGGCGCATGGGTGGAGGCGCAGGCTACCTATACCGGCCGCAACGGGCGCCTCTACGTTTTCGAGGTCGTCGCGCGCGATCCGGGCGGCGAAGTCATGCGCGGCCGCCACGAGCGCGGGGTGATCGACGAAGCGCGACTGCTCGAAGGCGCCGCGAAGCGCCGGTGAGGCGCGCAGCCGGCCTACACGCGGCACGCGATGCCTACAGCATTGCCCGTGGTGGGGTGAACGGCCGGTTCGGATCGCGATGCTACACTCGGCGCTCGACTGCGGGGAACGATGGGCGCGTGCGCCGGTTGTGGAAGAGCGGGCACCGATTCTCGCTGCGCTTTCTGCGGCGTCGCTCTTGCTCCGCGCGGCTATGCCGTCGAGAAGGTCCTGGCACAGACGGATCACGGGCGCGTCTACCGCGCGCGATCCCCGGACGGAGCCATCGTCGCGCTCAAGGAGCTGCAGTTCGCCAGCGTTCCCGGCGCGCAGCAGATCGACGCGTTCGAGCGCGAGGCGGCGACCCTCAAGACGCTGCACCACCCGCGCATCCCTCGTTACGTCGACAGCTTCTCCGAAGGCGAGGGCGTCCATCTGCGCTTGTACCTCGCGGCCGAGTTCATCGAAGGCGAGCCGCTTTCGGCGCGGATCCGCCGCGGGCCGTTTCCCGAGGCGGAGCTGCGCGACGTCGCCGGACAGGTGCTGTGGGTGCTCCTGTACCTGCACAAGCTCGGGGTGCTGCACCGGGACATCAAGCCGGACAACCTCATCGTCCGGCCGGGCGGCGAGATCGTCCTCGTCGACTTCGGAAGCGCCCGGCAGCTCTCCGGAACGCACACCTACGGCTCGACGCTGGTCGGCACATTCGGCTACATGCCGACGGAGCAGCTCGGCGGCACGGTGGACGCGACCAGCGACCTTTACGCGCTGGGAGCGACGCTGCTCCATGCCGCCACGGGGAAGCCGCCCTCCGAGCTTCTCTCGAGCGACATGACGCTGCGGGTGCCTCGCGACGCGCCCCTGCGTGGATGGATCGCGGGCCTCGTGCAGCCGCGGCGCGAGAGACGGATGCAGAGCGCACCGGCGTCGCTCGCCGCCCTGGAGGATCCGGCGCCGTCCCGAGCCGTCCGGCCGCGATTCGCCCTGCTCGCTGCCGCCGGCGTAGCGATGACGGCGCTGTCCTTCGTCCGCGGTTCCGCACCCGCCGCAGCCTCTGCGCCCGTGGTCCGAACGGCGTCGCCCCACGCGACTGGCGCTCCGTCTTCGCCACGACAGTGGTTCGCGATGGCCAAGCCGTTCTGCAATCCCGTGGAAGTGGCGCAGCTCATGGCGAGGCGGCCGGGCCCGTCCGGATGGGAGGGCACGGGTTATGTCGCCGGCTGCTGGGCATTGGCGGGCCGGATCGGCGAGGCGCGTTCCGCGCTCGCCCTCGTTCCCGAGCAGGAACGCTGGCGCGCCGCGGGAATCGTCTTCGACCTGGGCCACCCGGTAGCCGACGCAGGCGACGATATCGCCGCCGCGCCGATCATGAATCTCGTCCTCGAGTCGTGGCCAGCTCATTTCCAGGCGCTGTACCACGCCGGGATGAGCGACTACGCGCTGGGCAATGCGGAGCGCGCGCGCACGCACCTCACTGGGTTCCTGCGCCTCTACAAGGAAGAGGACGGTTTCACACGCAACGCCCGGAATGCGCTCGCCAGGCTGCGCTGACCGCGACTAGCCCCGGCGCGGGGTCGCGCCGGCTGTCTCGCAGCGCCGCGGGGGTCCGCGCGCTGCCTGGGGACTAGCCCCGGCGCGGGGTCGCGCCGGCTGTCCCGCAGCGCCGCGGGGGTCCGCGCGCTGCCTGGGGACTAGCTCTCGCGGACGGCGATGGTCTGGCCGACCTGCAGCGCCCGCGCACGCCGGCCGCTCAGCCCATTCAGCTTGCGAAGCTTGTCCACCGTCGTGGAGAACTTGGCGGCGATGGTCCAGAGCGTGTCGCCGGCCTTGACCGTATAGAGGGTTCCCGGGACGCGCTTTGCGGCGGGCGCGGGATCCGGCGGGGCGGCGCGCAGCTGCATGCGTCCCCGCGCACGTCGATCCTCGAGCTGCGAACCGGCGAGCATCCCGCGCGACGCGCCCGCCATCGGGATCACCAGCATCCGGCCCGGCTTGATCTGCCTGTAGCTGCGGATACCGTTGGTGCGGAGGATGGCCGCTTCGGTGACGCCGTACGCGCGGGCGATCTTCCCCAGCGGCTCGCCCTTCTCCACCCGGTGCTCGGTGAAGCTGAGCCGATCCTTCGCGTCCAGCTTCTCGTACTCGGCGAGGAACGATTCCCGCTTTGCCTGCGGCAGCCGCAGCGTGTATCCGCCCGGCGGCGTGCAGAACCGGCGCAGCTCAGGATTCAGGTCCCGCAACTCCTCGAAGGCGATCCCTGCCGCCTTGGCGACCACGTGCAGGTCGGTGGCGTCCGGCACCCGCACTTCCTCGAAGTCGCGCGGCTGATCGTAATCGACGTGGAAGCCGAATCGCTCGGGGTGCTTGGCGATGAGCGCCGCCGCGATCAGCTTGGGGACGTAGTGCTTCGTCTCCGCTCGCAGCGTCCGCCCGCGCCCCATCATGCGCCAGAAGTCGGTGGTCTTCTCCTTGCGAATGGCGCGGCTGATCTTCCCCTCGCCGGCGTTGTAGCCCGCCCAGGCCAGGTACCAGTCGCCGTGGAAGCGCGCCTTCAGCTCCTTGAGATACTTGGAAGCGGCGATGGTCGACTTGTACGGATCGCGCCGCTCGTCGACCCAGAAATCGGTGAGCAGCCCGTACCGTCGCGAGGTGCCGACCACGAACTGCCAGGGGCCGGCGGCCTTGGCGAACGAGTATGCGTAGGCGCTGAACCCGCTCTCGATCATCGCCAGGTACACGGTGTCGAGCGGCAAGCCTTCCCGCTCGAGCACCTTGCGCATCATCGGGATGTAGCGGGTGCTGCGCGTGAGCCACTTGCTGAAGTGCTCGCGGGCGTCGGTCTGGAAGAAGCGGATATAGGCGACCACCGCGTCGTTCATCTCGACGGGGATGTCGTACTTGGCGCGCAGCTCCTCGTCGGAGATTCCCAACAGCTCGGGGATCTTCGCCGCGACGCTGCCCGCCGGTGCGGGGTCGGCGAGAGGAGCGCCGTCGAGGCCGGTGCCGAGGGCGGTGGAGAGATCGCGCGCGATCGGATCGGTCGGGTCGAGGCCGACGGAGATGCCGTCCCTGGGTCCGGCGCCGGGAGCCTGTGGGACGAGCCCCGCCTTTTCCTCCGCCTTGCGCACGGCCTCGAGCTCGGCCGCGCTCTTCTCCACTTCCGCCTGCGCGTCGGCGTCGTCGTCGGACAGATCCTCGGGCTTCTGGTCCTCGGGCTTCTGTTCGGTTTCGCGCGCGGCCTCGGGCTCGCGCGCGTTGTCGCCCCAAGGGTCTTCCTGCGCCCGCACTGCGGACGCCACGAAGACGGCTGCGAGCACGGTGGCGATCGCGGAGCGCAACCTTTCCCTCCTACTGGCCGCTGAGCGCTCTGTCAAAGTACACACCGACGCACATCGGAGGCAGCGCCCGGAGCAAGAATCACCGGCGCGGCGCGCTTATTTCAGCGTGTCGATGAACGCGGCCACGGCCCGTCGCGTCTGCGCAGGTCTCTCCAGCTGGGGAATGTGGCCGCAGCCCTGCAGCATCTCGACCCGCGCGCCCGCGATCCGCGCGAAGTCCTCCACGCTGCGCAGCGGCAGCAGCCGATCCTGCGCTCCCCAGAGGATCAGCACCGGCACGTGGATGTCGGTGAGCACGTCGAGACCGAGCGAGCGATCGTTGCCGGCGCGGGCATCGTCGAGGATGCGCTGCACGGTCGGAGTGCCCCAATGCCGCGCGAAATCGCGCGCCACCAGCCAGAAGGGCCACGGCGTCCGGTGAAAGAGCAGCCGCGCCATGTGGGCCGCGCCCAGGTTCGGGTCGTCGAACGCGCGCGGCAGCGCCGTCATCGCCTCGTCGGACAGCTCCGCGCCGGCGGGGTTCATTCCCACCACGCCCGCGCAGAGATCGGGGCGCTCGTGCGCGGCATAGAGCGCCAGCGCTCCTCCCAGCGAATTGCCGATCAAAACGACCTTGCCGCGGTGTTCGCGAGCCATCTCTTCGGCGCAGGCGATCACCACCGCCCCGTACTCGCGCGCGCTCAACGGGCCGCTGGCGGGCTGCGGCGAGCGGCCGTGGCCTGGCAGCTCGAGGAGGACGACGCGGGGCGACCGCGGGACGAGGGCGGGTACCAGCGGCGCGATGGAGCTGGCGGACCCTCCCAGTCCGTGCAGGAGCAGGGCGGCTGGTCCGACCCCATGTCCTGCGAACGCGTAGCGATGCACGCGGTAGCCGTGGAGCGACGCCGTCCAGCTCTCGGCGCCCTGCGCTAGCATCGCTCCGTGCGCGAGACGCATCAGCAGATCGAGCGAGAGATCGGGGACGCCGCGCAACGCGAGCTGACCTCCCTGCGCGAGCACGCGGCGCGCCGCCAGCCCCAGACGCTTGCGCTGCGAGGCGAGGGCGAGCCAGAGGCGGCGCGGCTCCGGATGTCGTTCGAGGGCCTCGGCCAACGTCTCCTCACTCATGCGCTGGGCCGCCGGGCCTGGGATGCGCCTTCTCCCCCTTCGCCAGGGGGTGGCCGTGTCCGGGTCCGACGATGTACGGGCGGTATTTCGCGTCGTCGAAGTGAGGCGAGTTGGCGGCCTCGTGGCAGCGCATGCAGGCAGTGTCGGGAACCTCGCGCTGGATGAACGCACCCGCGGCGTCCTTCACGTGATGGCTCCCCGGCCCATGACAGTCCTCGCACTGCACGTCGCGTCTCCCGACTCCCTTTCCTTCGATGCCGGGCCCGCCGAGCTGGGTGCGATCGATCCGGCAGACGCCTCCCGGCTGTTGCCACCCGGTGACGTGGCAGCGGATGCAATCGAGGCTGTATTGCTTCTCGACCGCGACCAGCGTGGCGTATGCGCGGGCGTGCTTGGTCTGCGTCCAGAAGGCGACCGCGTCCTCGTGGCATTGGACGCATCCGGTGACCCCGAGGAAAGCGCGCTCGCCCTTCGCCGGCGGCGGGCAGGTCTCCGGCTGCCGTTGCGCTTCCGCAAGATTGAGCTCCGTCACCTGGTGGTCGTAGGCATCGACGAGCTTCTGCGCATCCTTGTCCGACCCGACCTGTCCGGTGAGAGGCAGGAACGAGGCGCGCACCCACGACGTTCCCGCGGCCGGCTGCGGCGCGGGCGCCGCCGTGAGCGCGCGCTTGCGCTCCTCCAGCTCGCGGATCTTCGCCTCCAGCTGATCGCGGCGCTGCGGCGCCGACCGGATCTGCGCGCGAAAGCGTTCGATGCGCGCATCGAGACCCCTGATCTCCTCTTCGCGGTCCTCCGGCGAAGGCAGAAGTGCCGGCGGGCCATCGCCGAGATGGACGTCGACGCGCAGGAGGCTCTGTCCGTGCCCTTCGACCGCGAGCAGCGGCGGGAGACCCGGATCCTTGGCGTTCGGGTCGGCGGCGGGATCGTCGCGGCGGCCGAGGATGACCAGATCGACGCCGGCCGCCCGCGCCGCGGGAAGGAGCGCTTGCGCAGCGGTGAACGCGCTCGCTCCGCGCGGGTGAAGGAGAAGGACCACGATTCGCGCGCCCTGCTCGCGCAAGCCGCGGCTGCGCGCTGCGATCGTCGCCCCGGGATCCGTCTCGAATCCGGCGGCGAACAGGCCCACCTTCACCGGTCCGGCATCGGCGATCAGCGTCGCGCGGGCGCCGGGAAGCGGCGCGACACCTGCATCGAGCAGCGGAACCCCCAGAGCCGTCTCCGAGACGAACGGCGCGCCCAGCGCGAGGTCCCGTGCGCCGACGGCGCGAGCCGCGGCTCCGAGCATCTGGTCGCCCCTGGCCAACGTGCGCGCTTTGAGCTGCCGCTGCGTCAGCATCTGCGCCGGCGGGCGCGCCGGGCTCTCGAAGAGGAGGTCGCCCGCATCGACGAAGAGCAGGTTCGGATCGGACCTTCGCAGGCTCTGCATCAGCGCCACGGCGCGGGGAAGGCCGCCGCGCTGATCGGGCGCGCAACCGCAGGGAACGATCTGGCCGGCGACCGAGGCCGAGAAGACGAGGGTCACCCGATCGACCGGCCCGGGCCCTGCCTGCTGCGTTTCGGCGGCCCGCGCGGGGGCCGGCGCTTTCGGCGCGGCGCAGGCCACCGCGAGCGAGACGAGGAGCAACGAGCGCACGGGGCGGATCTGCTACCAGAGGGCGGGCGCGAAGGACAACCTTGCTCTGCGGGCTGGCCGCCGATACAAGCGTGCGCGATGTCAGTGGAAGCGCTCAGCCACGCCGCGCCGTTTGCCGCCCGCGCACAGCCGCGCGCGCCGGCGACCGGCCCTTGCCGTCCGATTCAGCCGGTCCGGCTGGGACCGCTGGTGCTACCGAATCGGTATTTCCTCGCGCCGCTCGCGGGCGTGTCGGACTGGCCGTTCCGGCTACTCTGCCGGGAGATGGGCGCCGCCATCGCGCACACGGAGATGATCAGCAGCCACGGCCTCGTGCACGGCGGCGATCAGACGCTCAGCTATCTCGAGCGGCCCGCGTCGGAGCGGCCGTTCGCCATCCAGGTCTTCGGACACGATCCCGAGGTGCTCGCCGCGGGCGCCCGCATCGCCGTCGAGAATTACGGCCCCATCGACGCCGTCGATATCAACATGGGCTGCCCGGTGAAGAAGGTCTGCTGCCACGGCGCCGGCGCCGCCATGCTGAAGGATCCGCATCTCGTCGAGCGGACGGTCCGCAACGTCGCGGCTGCTGTCGCTCCTCTGCCGGTCACGGTCAAGCTCCGCGCCGGTTGGGACGATCAAGCGCGAAACGCTCCCGACATCGCCCGGGCCTGCGAGCAGGGCGGCGCCGTGGCCGTAGGCCTCCATCCGCGGACGCGCGCGCAGATGTACCGCGGACGCGCCGACTGGGACCTGATCCGGCGCACCAAGGAAGCGGTGGGGATCTCCGTCTGGGGCTCCGGCGATCTGTTCACCGCCGAGGCGGCGCTGCGGATGCTCGCAGAGACCGGCGCCGACGCCGCGCGTATCGCCCGCGGAGCATGCGGCTATCCCTGGATCTTCCGCGAGCTGCTCGCGCTCGAGCGCGGGGAGACGCCGGCGCCGGTGACGGTGCAGGAATGGCGCGCCACCATCCTCCGCCACGTGCGCATGGCGATCGAGGACAAGCAGGGCAAGCACCGCATCGTGCCCGCCGCCGGGTCCCCGCGGGCGCGCCCGTACCGGCCCAACGGAGGACACGAGCACCATGCGCTCGACACGCGCGAGGCCGAGCTGGCGGCGATCCGCGAGCTGCGCAAGCACCTGCTGTGGTACACGCGCGGCCGGCGCGGCGGGCTCGCGTTCCGCCGGATCGCTCCCGATCTGCACACCGAAGAGGACGTGCGGCGAGCGCTGGACCGCTTCTTTCCCGAGGACGGTTCCGTGCCTGCGGAAGTGAGCGACGAATCGGTGGGGTCGCGCGAGATGAGCGCAGAGGATTGATCCAGAACATGCCGCCGACCGTCCTCGCCCTGCTGTTGCTCGCCGTCGTCAGCCCCTTGAACCTGGAGAAGTCGTGCAACGCCGGCAACGCGGGCGACTGTCTCCAGTTCGGCATACGGATCCACGACGGCATTGGCGTACGGCGCGATCCTGCGCGCGCCGCCGACCTCTTCCGCAAGGCGTGCAAGGGCAACAACCAGGACGGTTGCGCGGACGACGCCTTCGCGCTCGCGGTGGGCGAAGGGCAAGCGCCGAATCCGCGGACCGCGATTCCCAAGCTGGAAAAGATGTGCAAGCAGGGACAGGCCCGGGCCTGCGGCAATCTCGGCGCGCTGTTCATGCGCGGCCTCGGCGGGCCGCAGGATGCGTTGCGCGGGGAGAAGCTGCTCGAAGATGCCTGCAACAAGCGGGACGCGCGCGCATGCTCGAATCTCGCCACCCTCGCGTACCGCGCCGGCGATGCGGAACGGGCGGAGCAGCTAGCGGAGGCGGCGGACGATCTCGGGGATCCGGTCGGCTACGCGCACCTCGGCGACCTCTATGCGCGGACGAACGACACCGTGCGCGCCATCGTCTACTTCAAGCACGCGTGCGATGCGGGCATGGCGCACGGGTGTGCCGGCCACGGCTTTCTCCTCCTGGAGAGCGGGATCGACGAGAAGAAGGGACGCGAGCTGTTGCAGCGCGGGTGCGACGGCGGGGAAACGCAGGCCTGCGACGCGCTCCGGAACCCGAAATGAGCGGGACCCGAAGTGAGCGGGAAGTTTAGTCGGCTCCGGGGGTTCTGGTAGCCTGCGGCAGCCGCAAAGGAAAGGCACCTTGAGCGCCCAGCCTGCGACCGACATCCGCCTCCTCAACGATCGCATCCAGCAGGAATCGGCGTTCGTGGACGCGCTGATCCAGCAGGCCGCGCAGGTCATCGTCGGGCAGCGGCAGATGATCGAGCGGCTCCTGATCGGGTTGATCACCGGCGGGCACGTGCTGCTGGAAGGCGTTCCCGGGCTGGCCAAGACGCTGACGGTGAAGACGCTCGGCGACTGCCTCCAACTCTCCTTCAAGCGCATCCAGTTCACGCCGGATCTCCTTCCGGCCGACCTGGTGGGCACGCAGATCTATCAGCCGCAGACGCAGAGCTTCACGGTGAAGAAGGGGCCGCTGTTCGCGAACCTGATCCTCGCCGACGAGATCAACCGCGCGCCGGCGAAGGTCCAGTCCGCGCTCCTCGAGTCGATGCAGGAGAGGCAGGTCACCATCGGAGACCAGACGTTCCCGCTCCCTGCCCCGTTTCTCGTGCTGGCGACCGAGAACCCCATCGAGCAGGAAGGGACGTATCCGCTGCCGGAGGCGCAGGTCGACCGGTTCATGCTGAAGGTGAAGGTCGGCTACCCCACGCGGCAGGAGGAGCTGCTGATCATGGATCGGGTCGCAGGCCGGGAGCTGCCCCGCCCCGCGGCGGTCGTGACTCCCGAGCAGCTCCTGCGCGCGCAGAAGGTCGTCAGCGACATCTACATCGATCCCAAGGTGAAGGAGTACATCGTCAACCTGGTGCTGGCGACGCGGGACGCCCCGGCGGCCGGCCTCAACGACATGGCCGGAACCATCGAGTACGGCGCCTCGCCGCGCGCGACCATCTACCTGAACCTGGCGGCGCGCGCGCACGCCTTCCTCCGTCACCGCGGCTTCGTCACGCCCGAAGACGTCAAGGCCGTCGCCTACGACGTGCTCCGCCACCGGATCTCGCTCACCTACGAAGCGGAGGCGGAGAACCTGACGCCGGAGAAGGTGATCCAGAAGATCCTCGAGAAGATCGAGGTCCCGTGAGTTCGAATGGCGGCGCCCGCAGAGCTCATCCGCAGGATCCGGCGCATCGAGATCACCACCCGGCGCGCGGTGCAGGACACGCTCGCCGGCGGCTACCATTCCGTCTTCAAGGGGCGCGGAATGGCGTTTTCCGAAGTCCGCCCCTACCAGCCTGGCGACGAGATCCGCTCCATCGACTGGAACGTGACGGCGCGGATGGGCGAGCCCTTCGTCAAGGTCTTCGTGGAGGAGCGCGAGCTGACGGCGCTGATCGCCGTGGACCGCAGCGCTTCGCAGGACGCCGGCGTCGCGCCGCAGGCCAAGGCGGAAGTCGCCGCGGAAATCGCCGCGCTGCTGGTCTTCTCCGCCCTGGAGAATGGTGACCGGGCGGGGCTGCTGCTGTTCACCGACCGGATCGAGCGCTACGTCCCGCCGCGCCGCGGAATCAAGCACGGCCTGCGCCTGATCACCGAGACGCTGGCGTTCCGGCCGCGCGGTCGGGGCACCGATCTGGCCGCGGCGCTCGGCCATCTGACCACCGCGCAGCGACGGCGCGCGGTGGTGTTCGTCGTCAGCGACTTCCTCGCCGGGGGATACGAGGCCGCGCTGGCCGTGCTGGCGCGCCGGCACGACGTGGTTCCGGTGGTGGTGAGCGATCCGGTGGAGGAGAAGCTGCCGCAGATCGGCGGGCTCTGGCCGGTGGCGGACGCCGAGACCGGCGAGATGGTGCTCCTGGATCTCTCCGATGTCCGCACGCGCCGCGCCTACGAGGCGCGGGCGCGCGAGCGGGTGGAGACGCGCGACCGGATGTTCCGGCGCCTCTCGCTCGATGCCGTGCGCGTCCGCCCGGGCGACGACTACGTCGCTCCCCTCGCTGCGCTGTTCCGCGCCCGCACGCGGAGGCGCACGGCATGATCGCGGCGCTGCTCCTCGCGCTGGCGGCGCCGGTCGGCGAGGCCACCCCCCTCGCGCTCGAGCTGCGCGTGGAGCCCGAAGAAGTCACGCTCGGCGAGCACGTCTCGGTCCGGATCGCCGTGGAGCACGACGCGCGCGACGTCTACTCGCTCGAGGCCGTCGACCCGGCGCCGCTCGCAGTCCCTCCGGGGACCCCCCCGCCACAATCCCGCCGGGAGGAGCTGGGCAGTGGCAAGCGGGTCCCGGATCTCAAGCTGGCGGTCAGCGGTCCGGATGGGCCGCGGCAGCTGTCCGTGCGAGGACGACCCCTGAAGTTTCGCAGCGTGGTGGCGGAGGAGGCCCAAGGCTCGCCCGAGCGCGCGCATCACGGGCCGAAGCCACCGGTTCCGGTGATCGTCCGCAGCTTTCTCTGGGCCTGGCTGCTCGCCGCGCTCGCCGTTGCTGGCGCCCTGATCGCGATGCGCAAGCGGCTGCTCGAGCGTTGGCGGAAGCGAAAGCCGGAGGCGCTGCCCGAGATCCTTTTCGACGACGCCGCCTTGCAGCGACTCGCGGCCCTCCGCGCCGACGCCCCCTGGGCGCGGAGCCAGGGCCGCTCGGCGATCTTCGCTCTCTCGGAGATCGTCCGCGCCTACCTCGGCTCCCGGCTGCAGTTCAACGCCCTGGATCTCACCAGCGAGGAGTTCGTCGCCGAGCTGCGGCGGCGCAGGCTGATCGGGCTCGATCTGGCCGGCCTCATCGAGCAGCTGCGCTGGGAAGACCTGGTCAAGTTCGCGAAGCTGGAACCGACGCCGGAAGAGTGCCTGCGCGGAATCGACCTCGCCGAGTCGGTGATTCGTCACACCCGTCCGCTGCGATCGCTGCCGGTGAAGGCCGCATGACCTCGGGCGCGCTCAGCTTCGCGCACCCCTGGGCGCTTCTCGGTCTTCTCGCGCTCGCTCCGGCGGCCTGGCTGCTCCGGCGGAGGCGAACCACGCTGCCGCGGCTGCGGGTGCCGGACGGCGAAGGCGCCCGAAGCGTCGCGCCGTCCACCTGGGCGCGGCTCTGGTGGCTGCCGGGCGCGCTGCTCCTCGCTGCGGTGGCGCTGACCAGCATCGGCGTCTCCGGACCGCGGCTGCGGGCCTCCCGCCGGCAGGATCTCTCGGTCGAAGGCATCGACATCGTCGTCGCGTTCGACCTCTCCACTTCCATGCTCGCCGCCGACTTCCGCCCCAAGGACCGGATCACCGTCGCGAAGGAGGTGCTGAAGAGCTTCATCGCCTCGCGGCAGAACGACCGGATAGGGCTCGTGGTGTTCGCGGGCGAGGCATACACCCAATGCCCGCTGACGCTCGACTACAAGGTGCTCGAGTCGCTGCTCGATCAGGTGCGCACCGGCGTAATCGTCGACGGCACCGCCATCGGCAACGCGCTGGGAACGGCGGTGAACCGGCTGCGCGAATCCGAGGCGAAGAGCCGCGTGATCATCCTCATCACGGACGGCGACAACAACGCCGGCAACCTCTCGCCGCTGCAGGCGGCGGGGATCGCCAAGGATCTCGGGATCAAGGTCTTCACCATCCTGATCGGCAAGGGTGGCCGCGTCCCTTATCCCACCGGGACCGATCTGTTCGGCCGCACCACGTACGAGCCGGTGGAGATCGACGTCAATCCCGAGCTGCTCCAGCAGATCGCCAACCTCACCGGTGGCTCCTATTACGCGGCGACCGACAAGGAATCGCTGGAGAGAGGCCTCAGCGACGTGCTCGACAGCCTGGAGAAGAGCAAGATCTACGACGTGGGAGGAAGCACCCGCTACGACGAGTGGTACGCGCGCTTCTTCGTGCCGGCGGCGCTCTTCGGGCTTCTCGGCGTCGCCCTGCGCGGCACGCGCATGCAGGGGGCGCCATGACGGGGATCCAGACCACCCTGTTGGGCCAGCACATCCGCGTGCTCACGCCGCTCTTGCTCTGGATTGCGCCCCTGGGGCTGATCGCCGGTGTGCTGGCGGCCGTCCGATCCTGGCAGCGCCAGCAGCGCGTCGCGGCGCTCGTCCCGGGTCCGCGACTCGGGCACGTGATCCAGGGCGGCGGTTCCAGCCAGGGCATCGCGAAGGGTTCGCTGCTCGGGCTTGGACTCTTCTTCCTCTTCGTCGCCGCCGCCGGCCTGCAGTGTGGCGAGCGGACGGAGCTGGTGAAGCGCACCGGGATCGATCTGGTCGTGGCGCTGGACGCGTCGAACAGCATGCTGGCGCGCGATGTGAAGCCCTCGCGGATCGAGCGCGCGAAGCTGGAAGTGACGGCGCTGCTCGATCGGCTGAAGGGAGATCGGGTCGGCCTGGTGGTGTTCGCGGGCGACGCGTTCATCCAATGCCCGCTGACCACCGATTACTCCGCCGCCCGGTTGTTCCTGCGCGCCGTGGCACCCGTCAGCATGGCCACGCAGGGGACCGCCATCGCGGACGCTCTCTATGAAGCCCGGGAAGTCCTCGAGGGCGGCGGGCGCGGCGAGGCGGGCAAGGCGGTGCTGCTCATCACCGACGGCGAAGATCACCGCGGCGATGCGATCGCCGCCGCTTCGGCCTTGGCCGACGCCGGGATCCGCATCTTCGCGGTGGCGGTCGGGGGGGCGGAGGGCGAACCCATCCCGGTGCTCGACCGCGAGGGCAATCTGACCGGCTACAAGAAGGACAAGGAGGGCCGCACCGTCCTCACCCGCACCGACGCGGCGGGCCTGCGCGATCTGACCGCGCGCGGCAACGGCCTCTTGCTCACCGCTTCGGGCGCCGATCTCGGAGTGCTGAAGTTCCTGCCGGAGCTGGAGAAGATCCAGAAGGGCGAAATCGAGTCGCGCCTCTCCGTCCAGTACGACGACAAGTACGCCTGGTTCGCCTGGCCGGCGTTCGCGCTGCTCTGCGCCGCCGCTGCGCTCGGCGAGGGCCCGCTGCGGCGGAGGCCGGCATGAGCGCGCTCCTCCTCGCCGTCCTGCTCGCCGCGCCGGAACGCGTGGTGATCGTGGCGAAGAAGAGCGAGCCCCCCGGCGTCGTCACGCGGCTGCGGCAGTCGCTCGCGCGTTCCGCGCGTCGCCTGTACGAGCGGGAGGACGACGACGTCGCCGAGGGAAACGCCTTGGCCGCGCAGGACGATCCCGAAGGCGCGCTGCGCGAATACGACCGCGCCCGCGCGCGGTTGCCGGAAGATGCCCGCCTCGCCTTCGACCGCGCGGCCGTGCTCCTCAAGCTCGATCCATCGAAGGCAGCGGAAGCGGCCAGCGAGGCGACGCAGGCCCTCCAGCGCGGAGATGCGGACCTCAAGCCGAAGGCCGCCTACCATCTCGCCCTCGCGAACGAGGCGATGGGTCATGCGGAGGAGGCCGTCCGCCACTACGGCGCCGCCCTCGCGCTGGATCCGATGGATACGGACTCCAAGGTGAACCTCGAGCTGCTCCTGCGCACGCAGCAGGAACGGCGGCAGAATCCCGCCGGCCAACCGCGACCCGATCAACCCCCGCGACAGGGCGATCAACCGAAGCCCGAGCCGCAGAAGGGCGAAGCTCCACAGAAACGGGACCAATCGCGCCCGGAGGACCCGGGCGAACGACAGAAGCAGAGCGACGCGCAGCAGCGGCAGGACGACTCCGCGCAGCAGGAAGGCAGGAAGGAGCCCGAGTCACAGCCGCAGACCGGCCCGCGGGCCGCCCAGGACAAGCCGGTCGATCGCAGCGAGGCGCAGCGGTTGCTCGACGCCCTGCGCACGAGCGAAAAAAATCTGGAGATCTGGCGGTTCGCGAAGAAGAAGACGGAGGCGAGGAAGCGAAGTGATCCCGAGAAGGACTGGTAAAGCGTTTGCTCTGGCGTTTCTCCTTGCGCTGCCCGCGCTCGCGGCGGCGGAGGTGGAGCTGTCCGCGACGGCGGACGCGACGGAAATCGCCCTCGACGGCACCGTGACGTTGCGGATCTCCGCCACCTACGCCTCGAAGGCGGAGACCGGAGATCTCGTGGTGCCGGCGTTCGCCGACTTCGACGTCGTCAGCCGGTCGCACTCGGAACAGGTGACCTTTACGCTCTCGAGCAGCGCGCCGAGCTTTCGCAGGACGGTGATCACCTCGCTCGCGCTGACGCCCAGGCGCGTGGGCGAGCTCAGCATCGAGCCCGCGCGGCTCGAGTTCCATGGCAAGAGCTTCCAGACCGAGCGGATCCGGATCCGGGTCGTCCCCGCCGGCCAGGCCGCCCGCGGAGGCACGCAGTCGCCCGACGCTTCCGCCGATGACAGGCTCCCTGACAACCTCGATCCCTTTGCCGACGTGCATCCAGGGCAGCGCGACCTGGTGCTGCGGGCGGCGGTGGACAACGAGCGGCCATTCGTCGGTCAACAGATCTCGTATTC
Source organism: Deltaproteobacteria bacterium (assembly GCA_005879535.1). Lineage (NCBI taxonomy): Bacteria > Pseudomonadati > Myxococcota > Myxococcia > Deltaproteobacteria bacterium. The sequence continues at coordinate 186,845 of VBKI01000064.1, forward strand.
GCTCTACCTGCTCGCGCGAACCAACGTGAGCAGCATCGAGAAGCTGCAGATCCCGCGCCTGGACGGCTTCTGGAGCGAGGACGTCGAGGCCCCGCAGCAGCTCGTCCCCGAGCAGCGCATCCTCGACGGCGTCCCGTACACCGCATATCTGTTGAGGCGGCGCGCGCTGTTCGCGCTCCGACCCGGGAAGGCCACCATCGAGGCCGCCGAAGTCCAGGTGCTCACGGGCTTCGGAATGCTCTTCTCGCGCGGCAGCTCCCGGCGCACGTCGCAGGCGTTGCAGATCGACGTGCAGCCGCTGCCGCCCGGAAAGCCTGCCGGATTCGACGTCGGCAACGTAGGCCAGTGGACGCTCACCGCTTCAGCGGAGCCGTCCACCGCGCCCGTCGGACAGCCGATCACGTTCCGCCTGGTGGCGAGCGGACGCGGCAACATTCGCGACCTGCGGTTGCCCAGGCTTCCCGCCGTCCCCGGCATGCGCGCGTACGACGCCACCACCGCGGACAAACAGTCGGTCGAGCGCGGAGTGATCACCGGGACGCGCACCGTCGAGCAGCTTCTCGTTCCCGAGCGGACCGGTGCGGTCGAGATTCCCCCACTGGCGATGGACGTTTTCGACCCCATCCAGAAGCAGTATCGGACGGTGCGGACCGAGGCCATCCCGCTGCGGATCTCGGCGGCGCAGGTGGGCCAGCCGGCCGCGGAGCCGATCTCGCAGAACCTGCTCGGCGGCGGCGGGCTGCGACCGATCCGGCTGCGGCTGGGGTCCACGCAGCGCGCCACACCGCCGTGGGCAGACCCGTGGTTCTGGCCCGCCCTGGGATTGCCGCCGTTCGGCCTTGCGCTGTTCCTCGCGTTCGCCGGCCTGCGGCGGATGCTGCACGTGGATCCGGCTCGCCGGCGCGTCCGGCTGGCGCGAAACGCCGCCGAGAGGCGCCTGCGCGGAGCGCGCGCCCTGCTGGAGCGGGGCGAGCCGGTCGCGTTCTATGCGGAGATCGCTCGGGCCGTGACCGGCTATCTCGCCGACAAGCAGGGCGTCGCGGCGGCGGGACTCACCCGTGAGGAGCTCTCCTCGGCGCTGGTCGGGCGAGGCCACTCCGAGGAAACCGTTCGCAGGCTCGTCCGCGTCCTCGACGACTGCGACCGGGCGCGGTTCGCTCCGGGCAGCGGCGACGCCCCCGCCCGCGAAGCGATGCTTGGACGCGCCGACCAGGTGCTGAGCGAGCTGGACCGGAGGAGCGCTTGACGGTGCTGCTCGCAGCGCTGCTCGCCGCGGAGGCGGGAGGCGTGCAGCTTTTCGCCGACGCGAACGCCGCGTATCTCTCCGGAGACGTCTCGCGCGCCGTCGCGGCGTACGAGGCGCTCGTCTCCGAAGGCGTCGCCTCCACGGAGCTGGAGACCAACCTGGGCGCCGCTTATCTACGCCAAGGCAAGCGCGGGCTGGCGGTGCTGCATTTCGAACGCGCGCTGTTCCTGGAGCCCGGCGACGACGACGCCCGGGTGGATCTCGTCGAAGTGCGCCGCGGAAACGTCGACCGCCTCGAGGGTGATTCGGACGAAGGCGGAAGCCAGGCCGTAGCGCGCCTGCTGGCGCCGCTCCCGGGTCCCGAGGGCGCTTTTGCATTGGTCGTTCTCTGGGCGGCGGCCTGGGTCCTGCTGGGGATTCGCCTCCTGGTGCGCGCACCGGCGTGGACGGGCCTGGTCGCCGCGATCTGCTTCGGCGGGGCGTTGCTGTCGGCGCTCGTCGTCGGGGGCGCTGTCGCCGGGCGCGATCTGGCGATGCGCCGCGCCGTCGTCGTGGCGCAGGCCGTTCCAGCGCGGGAAGGGCCTGCCGAGAGGAGCGTCAGCCGCTTCGAGATCCACGAGGGCACCACCGTCGGGATCGAGGACGAGGAAGCCGGCTTCAGGCGCGTGAAGCTGGCAAACGGACTGACCGGCTGGGTGCCCGCGGGCGCGCTCGAGCTGGTGGTCCCGCCCGGGTGGGCGGGACGGCCGGTGCTCGCCGCCCGCGTTGGCCGGCCGTGAGCCCCGAAGCGTCGCCCGGGATCCCGCGTACCACTACCTCGCCGGAAACCGGACCGCGCTGCCCGCCATGATTTTCGCGGTGACGGCGGGCGCGGGGTTCGGCGAAGAGACGTGGGAAGCCGAACCCGCCGTGGCGCACTTCGTGTTCAGACAGGTCAGCGCGGGCGAGGAGCCAGCGAGTCGAGACCTTCCCGGCCGATGTTCGGATCCCAGACGTAGATCGTGTCGGAGACGAGGTTCTCGACGTGGTAGGGGTCTTTCGCGAGCAGCGGGCCGATCTCCGACCGATCTTCGATCCGGAGCAGCAGCGCGCCTCCCTCGCGGGGGACGAATGGCCCCGAGCAGACCATCTTTCCCTGGCCGAGGAGCTCGCGCAGATATGCCCGGTGGCGGTCCACTGTCTGCTGGATGCGTTCGAGCGGAGCTTCGTACTTCAGCGCGACGAAGGCGTAGAGGGCCATGCGTTCGCTTCTAGAACGCATCCCATGACGTGTACAGCCTCAAGACATAGCCACAAAGCCGCGCCGTCGGTGCCGCAGCGGCTAGCATTCCTTGCGGCGCTTGCGGGTGCGCTTGCGGCGCGGGCGCGGCGGAGCAGACAGCCGCGAGACGAGCTCCTCCGCCTCAGTGAGAAGTCCGGCCGCCTCCGCGAGGGCTTCCTCGGTGGCGAGGCCGCACTCGATGGCGTCCGACAGCTCGGATTCGATCCGCTCGCGAAGGCCGTTCCGCATCGCTAACTACGCTAGCCCGAGGCGTTCACATGGCAACAATTCCGCTCCTGTTCCTGCTCGCGGCGGCCCAGACTCCGGCGGCGCGTGCGCGCGAGGTCGCCGCCAGACTCCCCTTTGCCTACCGCGCGTACCTCGAGGTTCGCCGGGAGGCCGCCGCGATCGGCGACCCGGCGCTGCGGTCCGCGACCGAGACGCTGCTGCTCGCTCCGTGGCTACCTCCTGAGGCGTGGGCGTACTCCCACCTCGGCGAGGCGCGTAAGCTGCTCGACGACCCGCGGCTCGAGCTGCCGCCTCCAAAGAAAGGAGACTTCCTCGCTTCCGCCGGCGGCTCCTGCGAAGGCGGCCACCACGGATACCCAGGTGGGCTCGCCGTCCACACACTCGCCACGCTGCGCCATGCGCGCGCGCTCGCGGACGTCTACCGCCACGTGTACGGCGTCGACGTCAAAGCGGATCAGCTCACCACAGCCGTCCTCTGGCACGACGCTCTATTGGCCGCCACCCTCCCCTTCCGCGCCGACGGCTCCTGTGGGCCGGAGCCGGACATCGCGCGAGCGCCTGCCCACCACGTCCTCGGGCTCGCCGCGGGCATCCTGCGCCACCTTCCGGCCGACCTGCTCTACGTGATCGCGGCGGCGCGCAGTCCGGATCCAGGAGAGATCTGCCCCTGGCTGCAGGCGGCCTCGATCCTCGCCGAAGGCCGCAAGCTCGAGTGCCCGATGCGGCAGACGGTGGAATCGTTCATCCATCGCTTCGCCGATTCCGACTCGGCGCTGACCGTGCTGACCTGGTCCCGGTACGAGGCCCGGGCGCCAGGAGGATGGGCGCGCTACGAAGCGCTGCTGCAGGACGGAAACGACGTATTGCTCTTCAGTCGCTCTCCGTGACGCCGCGGCGCGGGCACAGATCGAGGACTGCGCAGCGCGAGCAATGAGGGCGCCGCGACTCGCAGGTCCTTCGCCCGTGCCAGATCAGGAGCTGGTGGGCGCGCCCCCAGAGCTGCTCCGGCAAGAGCGCGGAGAGCTCGTGCTCCACCTTGCGCGGATCCTCCTGGCGGGTGAGGCCCAGCCGTCGCGAGACGCGGCCTACGTGCGTATCGACCGGCAGCGCCGGCGTGCCGAACGCGTGGTTCACCACCACGCCCGCCGTCTTCCAGCCGACGCCCGGCAGCTCGCACAGCTCCTCGCGCTTGCGGGGAATGTGCCCGCCATGGTCGCGGGCGATCCGGGTCATCGTTTCGTGCAGGTTCTTCGCCTTGCCCCGCCAGAGGCCGACGCGCTTGATCTGTTCGCCGATGACCTCCGGCGTGCTCCGCGCGTAATGCGCAGCGGTCGGGTAGCGGTCGAACAGCGCCGGCGTCACCTGGTTCACGACGGCGTCGGTGCACTGCGCCGAAAGCATCACCGAGACGAGCAGCTGCAGCTCGTCCTGGTACTCCAGGGCGATCTTCGCCTCCGGCATCTCCTTCTCCAGCCGGCGGACGATCCGTGCGAACCTGCGCGCGCGCTCTGCTTTCGATTCGCGGGCCACCGCAGCCGCGTTTATCATGCCCCATCCCGGAGGAGCGGGCTCCGCCCGCGACGGGCGGAGCGCCTCGGCGCGGAGCATCCAATGGACTTCATCGACCTGCGCAGCGACACCGTGACCCGCCCTACACCCGGCATGCGAAAAGCAATCGCGGCGGCGGAAGTCGGCGACGACGTCTATGGCGAAGACCCGACCATCAACGCGCTTCAGGACCGCGTCGCCGCCATGCTGGGCAAGGAAGCGGCTGTCTGGGTGCCCACCGGCACCATGGCGAACCAGATCGCGCTGGGGTCGCTCGCGGGGATGGGCGACGAGATCATCTGCGACCGGCACTGCCATGTCGTGAACTACGAGGGCGGAGCCATCTCCGCCTTGTGGGGAGTGCAGAGCCTGGTCGTCGACGGACCTCGCGGGATCTTCACCGCCGAGGCTGTGAAGGCGGTCATCCGCGCGAGCCAGGGCGACCACGATCCCCGCCAGAAGGCGGTCGCCATCGAGAACACGCACAACCGCGGCGGCGGAAGCATCTGGCCGCTCGCGCAGCTCGAGGCGGTCGCCGGCGTCGCGCGTGCCGCCGGCCTCGCCGTTCATCTCGACGGAGCGCGGATCTGGAACGCGCACGTGGCGACCGGGATCCCGCTGCAGCAGTGGTGCGCGAAGGCGGACACGGTCTCCGTCTGCCTGAGCAAGGGTCTGGGGGCGCCGGCGGGGTCGCTGGTGGCGACCACGCGCGAGCGGATGAAAGCGGTGCGGCGCCTGCGCAAGCGCGTCGGAGGTGGGTTGAGGCAGGCAGGGGTGCTCGCCGCTGCGGGCATGTACGCCCTCGACCATCATCTGCAGCGGCTTGCCGAGGACCATGAGAGCGCCCGAAAGCTCGCGGAGAGCGTTCCGTTTTCCTGGCATGCCCCGGAGACGAACATCCTGCTCGCCGACGTCGCCAACGCGCCGGCGCTGGTCGACGCGGCGAAAAAGGAAGGGGTGCTGATCAACGCCGTCAGCGGTACCCGCATCCGCGCCGTGACGCATCTCGACTTCCCGCTTGCCCAGGTTCCGGAAGCCGCCGCACGCCTGCGCCGCGCCGCGGACAGACTCTGATCTTCTGGTAGAATCGCGGGCCGTGGAGACGTTCGAATCCGCGCCCGTCGGGACGCCGAAGTTCGTCTCCGATCTGGACACGCTGATCCGCGCCCGCTACCCGCTCATCTACCTGGTGAGTTGGGAAGAGCAGCGCCTCGACGCCATCCTGCAGGACGTCGCGCAGACCCACGGAAAGGCTCTGTTGCAGTGGTCGGTGACGCGCGGGATGCGCCGCGTCTCCGCAGGCCGCACGGTCGCCGTCAGCGAGCAGTCGCGCGATCCGGTGGAGGCGCTCGCGGCCATCGGCAAGCTGACCGAGCCGTCGCTGGTCGTGCTGAAGGACTTCCACCCTTTTCTCGACAGCGCCGCCGTCGTGCGGGGAATGCGCGAGCTGGCGCAGGACCTCAAGTCTACCTTCACGACGGTGATCCTGCTCGCTCCGGTGCTCACCATCCCCGTGGAGCTGGAGAAGGAAGTCTCGGTTCTCGACGTTCCCCTTCCCTCGTTCCGCGACCTGTACCAGCTCCTGAAGGAGATCGTCACGGTCGTCCGCCGCGGGAACAAGGCGCGCGTGGAGCTGACCCGGGAGCAGGCCGAGCAGATCATCAAGGCGGCGCAGGGTCTGACGCTGAGCGAGGCGGAAAACGCCTTTGCCAAGGCCATCGCCAACGACGGCGTGCTCGACAGGGACGACATCCGCCTGGTGCTCGACGAGAAGCGGCAGGTGATCCGCAAGAGTGGCTTGTTGGAGTTCGTCAACGTCGAGCAGGAGCTGGCGCACGTCGGCGGCCTCGACGAGCTGAAGGGATGGCTGAACGGCAGGATGGGCGCCTTCAGCGAGCCGGCGCGCAAGTTCGGCCTGCCCGCGCCGAAAGGCCTTCTGCTGCTGGGCGTGCAGGGATGCGGCAAGAGCCTGACGGCGAAGGCCATCGCATCCGTCTGGTCGCTGCCGCTCTTGCGCCTGGACCTGGGCCGGATCTTCTCCTCCCTCATCGGATCCTCCGAGGAGAACCTGCGCCGCGCCATCCGCGTCGCCGAGAGCGTCGCGCCGACGGTGCTCTGGATCGACGAGATCGAGAAAGGCCTCGCGGGAAACGCCGGCGCCGCGGTGACCGACTCCGGCGTCTCCGCGCGCGTCTTCGGATCGCTGCTCACCTGGCTGCAGGAAAAGACCGCTCCGGTCTTCGTGGTCGCGACGGCGAATCGCATCGATGCGCTGCCGCCCGAGCTGCTGCGCAAGGGGCGGTTCGACGAGATCTTCTTCATCGACCTGCCCAGCGCGGCGGAGCGGCGGGACATCTTCCGCATCCACATCGCGCGCCGGCAGCGAGACCCGGCGGCGTTCGACCTCGACGCGCTCTCCACGGCGGCCGAGGGCTTCTCCGGGTCCGAGATCGAGCAGGCGGTGATCGCCGGGCTCTACTATGCGTTCGACGAGTCCACCGAGCTCCGCCAGGCGCACGTGATGCGGGCCGTCCAGGAGGCGTTTCCGCTCTCGTCGACCATGGGCGAGGAGATCTCCCGCCTGCGCGAGTGGTCGAAGAACCGGACGCGCCCGGCCTCCACGGCCCAACGCCTGGCGGTCGTGCGCTGATGGCTGGACGGCTGACGCGCTTTCTGAACCTGGAGCGCCCACGCCGGCCCGGGGAAGCGCCGCACCACGAAGTGGCGACGACGGGTCGTTTCACCGGCGAACCCTCCACTCTCGGCCTGCAGCGGGACTTCGGGGAGCAGCCCTTCGTGCGCTGCCCGCGGTGCGAGGCGGACAACTCGCGCTACGCGCAGCTCTGCACGAACTGTCAGGGTCCGCTCACCGGAGACGACGTCCGAGCCTGGAACGAGAAGCTGTGGGCGGACCGGCAGGCGCAGCTCGCTGGCGAGCACACTGCCCGGGAGCAGACGCAGCGGGAGCTTCTCCAGCAGAACCGTCTGCTGGGCGCGGCGCTGGCGCGGGAGGTCGGCGAGCGCGAGCGAGCGCGCCTCTCCTGGTGGTGGTCGAACGGCGGGTTGCCGGATGCGACGCCGATCGGCTTCCGGCTCTTGTCGATGCTGCCGACGACGCGCGCGAGAATCGTCGCCGGGGCCGTCGCGGCCGGGGCATTCGTCGGGGCGGCGCTGCTGGCGTTCGGGGCACGGCGGCATCCGATGCTGCAAGGTGCTGGGTTCGTGATCGGCTTCCTCCTGCTGGTGCTGTTCACCCCCAACGTGCCGCGATATCGCCGCTGGTGGTGGTGAGGCTGTCTCGTTTCGAGCCCAGCAGCTCGAAACAGGAGTCCCATTTCGAGCGCGCCTGCTGAGGCGTCCTTTGGCGCGCGCACGGCACGCCGTTCGCAGAAGCGCGCTCCGTGCATTCGTCGCTCTACTGCGCGGCCATCGCCGGCGCCGGCGCGCGCCTCGTCGAGGTGCAGGTGGACCTGGCGCTGGGACTACCCGGGTTCCACTTGGTCGGCTTGCCCGACCACGCGTGCAACGACGCGCGCACGCGCGTCCTCACCGCGCTGCGCAATACCGGGTACCAGCTGCCGCAGAAGAAGATCACGGTCAATCTCGCTCCAGGAGACCTGCGCAAGGAGGGGGTCGGCTTCGACCTCGCCATCGCGCTCGGGATCCTCGCTGCCGCGGGGCTGACTCCGTTGCCGGAGCGCACGCCGCTGGTGGTCGGCGAGCTCGCGCTCTCCGGCGAGGTGTTGGCGGTGCGCGGCGTACTGCCCGTCGCGCTGGAGGCGCGCAAGCGCGGGTTCGAGGGCCTGATCGTGCCCGAGCAGAACGCTCCGGAGGGTGCGCTGGTGCAAGGGATCCGCGTGTACGGCGCCCGCACGCTGGCCGAGGCAGCGGAGACGTTCTGCGGGACGGGAGGTCGCCCTCCCGCAACCGCGCCGCAGGAGACGGCGCCCGCGACGGCGCTCGATCTGGCCGACGTGCGCGGGCAGCAGACCGCGAAGTGGGCGCTCGAGGTGGCCGCCGCGGGCGGCCACAACGCTCTCTTCATCGGACCGCCGGGGGCCGGAAAGACCATGCTGGCCCGCCGCTTTTCCGGGTTGCTTCCGGCGCTCTCGTTCGAGGAAGCCGTGGAGGCGACATCCATCTGGTCGGTGGCCGGCCGGCTCACGCCCGGGCAAGGCCTTATGCCCGCGCGCCCTTTTCGCGCCCCCCATCACACCATCTCGGTGGCCGGGCTGATCGGCGGGGGATCGCCGCTGCGGCCGGGCGAGATCTCTCTGGCGCATCGAGGAGTGCTCTTTCTCGACGAGCTGCCGGAGTTCGGGCACGCGGCGCTGGAGGCGCTGCGACAGCCGCTGGAGGACGGCAAGGTGTCTCTGGTGCGCGCGAAGGATCGCGCCACCATGCCCGCCCGCTTCATGCTCCTCGGCGCGATGAATCCGTGTCCTTGCGGACACGCCTCCGATGCGGACCCCGACCGCTGCACGTGCACGCTGCCCGCCAAGGAGAACTACATGCGGCGCATCTCGGGGCCCATCCTGGACCGGTTCGACCTTCACATCGAGGTCGGAGCATTGCGCACGAAAGACTTTCTCGCGCTGCCGCAGGGCGAAGCGTCGGCCGCCGTTCGCGAGCGCGTCGAAGCCTGCCGCGCGCTGCAGCGGCGCCGGTTCGCGCAGTTCCCGGATCTCCATTGCAACGCGCAGCTCAGCGGTCCCGCGCTGCGGAAGCTCGTCGGGGCGAGCGACGCGGCACGGTCGCTGCTGGCGCGCTTCATCGACGAGAAAGGCCTCTCGGCCCGCGCGCACGATCGCATGCTCAAGCTCGCGCGCACCATCGCCGATCTGCACGGCCACGAACACGTCGGCGAGCAGCACGTGCAGGGGGCGGTACAGCTGCGCTGTCTCGACAGCCCCACCACCGGCAGGCCGGACCGGATCCGTATGGCGCCCCTCCAACTCGCGCGCAGGGCAGCGCTGCAACCACCTCCGGGCACGTCGCCCGGCGCGATTCCCAGGGAGGGAACATGAGCAAGGTGTCGGAGAAGCTGAAGATGGCCGCCGAGAAAGGCAGGGCGGTCCTCGCTGCCATCGGCGCCATCGAGAAACAGTTCGGGAAGGGCGCGATCATGCGGCTTGGCGAGGGCGAGATCGGACAGCCTGTCGCCACGTTCCCCAGTGGGTCGCTGGGCCTCGACCTGGCGCTGGGATGCGGCGGCTATCCGCGCGGTCGGGTGATCGAAATCTTCGGACCCGAGAGCTCGGGCAAGACCACCCTGACGCTGCATGCCATCGCACAGGTCCAGGCGCTGGGCGGGTGCGCCGCGTTCATCGATGCGGAGCACGCGCTCGACGTCACGTACGCCCGCAAACTCGGCGTCAGGGTCGAGGATCTGCTCATCTCCCAGCCCGACACCGGCGAGCAGGCGCTGGAGATTACCGAGACCCTGGTTCGTTCCGGGGCCGTCGATCTGGTGGTGATCGATTCCGTCGCGGCCCTGGTGCCCAAGGCGGAGATCGAGGGCGAGATGGGCGATTCGCACATGGGCCTGCAGGCCAGGCTCATGTCGCAGGCGCTGCGCAAGCTGACGGCGGTGGTGAGCCGGAACAGCGCTACCGTGATCTTCATCAACCAGATCCGGATGAAGATCGGCGTCGTCTTCGGGTCGCCGGAGACCACCACCGGGGGAAACGCGCTCAAGTTCTACTGCAGCCTTCGTCTCGACATCCGCCGGATCGGCGCCGTCAAGGACGGCGATCAGATGGTCGGCAACCGGACGCGGGTGAAAGTGGTGAAGAACAAGATGGCGCCGCCCTTCCGGGAAGCGGAGTTCGACGTTCTCTACGGGGTGGGGATCTCCCGGCCGCACGAATTGCTCGATCTCGGCGTGGAGCGCGGCTTCATCGAGAAGAGCGGAGCGTGGTTCGAGATCTCCGGCGAGCGGATCGGTCCGGGGCGCGAGAAGGCGGCGGAGGCGCTGCGCGCAAACGCCACCGCCGTCGAGGACCTGGAGCGCAAGCTGCGCGAGGCGGGTGCCAGCGACAAGTCCGCGCCGCCCCCGACGCAGTCGGAGGCTGCGGCATGAGCACGCTGCAGCAGATCGCGAGCCTGGAGGCCCACCGCGCGGTGCGCAGCGGACGCTGGTTTTCGCTGCTGCGCATCGCGCCGCCGGGGTGGGTGGCGCTGGATTCGGACGTGGAGGAACTGGCTGCCGTCATCCGCGCCCACCTGCGCCGCACCGATGCGGTACTGCGCGTCCGCGACCGCGAGATAGGCGTGGTCCTGATCGAGACGGTGGGCGACGACGTGCACGTTGCCGTCGACCGCCTGCGGGGAGCGCTGGCCGCGCGGCTGCCGTGGCTCGAGGTGCGAATCGGCTGGGCATCTGTGGGGCCGGGGCAGCGGCCGACATGGCAGGAGGCATGGCGGTGGGCGGGTCAGCTGCTGGTGGCGGCCGCGGCGGTTCCGGCCGCGGCGTGAAGGGGGAGTAGGGCGGGGGCGCGCCGGCGGCGCCTCTGCTCCGCTTCAATAGAGGCGGTTGAAAACGGCCGCTCCCCAGGCGTTGACGGCAACGCCGAGGAGCGCGAGGAACCAGAACGTGCCGGTGAACCGGCGTCCGCCCAGCGCCAGCAGGACGATCAGATATGGCGTGTAGTCCACCGAGAAGCGGAAACCGAACTGGTAGTAGCCGCTGTTCTGGTAGAAAAAGCCGGGAACGGCCACCACGGCGACCGTCAGCCAGAGCGCGCGGTGCAGGCGCGGCTTCTCCTTCGGCCAGAGCAGGTACAGGAAGAGGGGCGTGGTGACGAACAGGCTCATGCCCTCGCCGTTGAAGCCGATCCGCAGCGGGTGGAACTGGATCTCCGGCAGGCGCGTGAAGGCATCGTGCAGGTTCCGCTCGAGGAAGGCGTAGTGGAACAGTCCATAGCGGAGGACCTGGGCGTTCACCCGGTTTGCGTACAGGTGAGAATGGCCGAATTCTCCGAAGCTGCCGAATCGGACGTAGTTCATCCACGCCATCGGCACGGCGATGGCGGCGATGGCGGCGGCGAACGGCACCAGCCGCGGCAGCGCTGCCCGCCAGCCCGCCGGATCGCGCAGCTTGCTCCATTCCAAAGGGCCGTCGGGGGACAGCGCCTCGAAGACGAAGAACACCGCGGAGAAGGCCAGCGGCGTCCGCGTGATGGCGGCGCACCCGACGGCAAGGCCGGCGAGCACCGGATGGCGTGCTCCGATCGAAGCGTGCAGGTAGAGCAGCGTCAGCGTCACGCCGATGGTCTCGGCCGTGAACCAGACCTCGCCGCGGATTCCGCAGCTCCAGGCCAGCGTCCCGAATCCGTAGATGAGGGCCAGGGCGACGTGCTCCCATTCCGGCCGGGCCTGTAAACGGCGGAAGAGGCGATAGAGGAGCGCCACGTTCGCGGCCGCGAAGAAGAGCGTGAAAGCGACGTCGTTGAACGAGAGGCCGAAGACGGCCACGAAGGGAACCATCAACAGCGCCGGGAAAGGGGGGAAGGACACGTACCAGCGCCCGTCCTGCAGGACCCAGTCGTTGAGGTTCGGCGGCTGCGGCACGGCCAGATGGAGCTGGCCATGGAGGAATGCGTGCGCCTGGTAGACGAAGTGCGGCGCGAAAGACTGATGCGCGAGCAGCCCGTCGCTGGAGAGCGCGTACGCTGCGAGCGACGCGACGAAGAGGATCAGGTCGACGCGATGGCGCGCGGCCACTTCGCGCCAACCGGTGGTCAGGGGACCCTCGTTGGACCCAACGCCTCGCGCAGGAGCTGGAGCGCGCCGTAGGCAGCCTGCAGGCGCACCTGGCCGCGATCGCCCCGGTACTTCGCGAGTCGCGCGGTCGTCCCCGGCGGCCCGCACAGTCCGAGCCACACCGTGCCGACGGGTTTGTCCGCGGTCCCGCCGTCTGGCCCGGCAATGCCGGTGATCGCCGCGGACCACGTCGCACCCGATCGCTCCCGGGCGCCTTCCGCCATCGCGCGCACCACCGGCTCGCTGACGGCGCCGTGCTGCTGGAGCATTTCGCGCGGGACTCCCAGCGCGCTGTGCTTGAGATCGTTCGAGTACGTGACGAATGCCCCGGCCGTCCAGCGAGAGCTTCCGCCGACCTCGGTCAAGAGCTGGGTCAAGAGTCCGCCGGTGCAGCTCTCGGCGCAGCAGATCGTCTCGCCGCGGCGCGCGAGCTCCTCGCCCAGCGCCTGCGCGAACGTCACTCCGTCCGCGCCATAGACGAACGGACCGAGCGCTTCGCGGCACTTGCGCTCGACGCGCGAAAGGCTCGCCTCCGCCGTCGCGGCGTCGGCGGCCAGCGCGGAGAGCGAGAGATGGTTCTCGGGGAACTTGGTGCGGAACCCGAAGCGCACTTCCGGATGCGCCTCGCGCACCGCGGAGACGAGCTCGTCGAGCTTGCTCTCGGTGACTCCGTAACAGTGGAGGATCCGCGAGCGGAGGATGGCGTTGCCGGTGGCCGCGACGAGGCGCGGAAGCACCATCTCTTCGACGATGCGGTGGTATTCGCGTGGCACGCCGGGGAGGAAGAAGAACTGGCAGCGGTCGATGCGCAACGCGAAGGCGGGCGCGCTGCCGTCGGGGTTGCCGAGCACTTCGGCGGAGCCGGGCACCTCCGCCTGCCGGAGATTGTTCGCCGGCATCGTCTCGTTGGGTCGAATCTTCGCCCAGCGCCGTCGCAGGTGCTCGAGCCACGGCTCGTATGTCCGCAGCGGGACGCCGGCAGCCTGCGCGGCGCACGCAGCGGTGAGATCGTCGGCGGTAGGCCCGAGACCGCCGCTGACGATGCAGTAGTCGGCCCGCACGCTGATCTCCAGCAGGGCACGGCGGATGTCCTCGCCGCGGTCGCCCACTACCGTCGTCCTGCGCAGGGCGAGCCCCAGCGGGTAGAGCCTGGTCGCGGTGATCTGCGTGTTCGTGTCTGCGATCAAGCCGCGCATCACCTCGTCGCCCGTGACGAGGAACTCTACGACCGCGGCGCTCATGGTCCGAGCAGCCGTCCCTTCGCCGCCACCGCACCCCAGGTGAGGAGCAGCGCCCAGAGTCCGGCGAACAGATCGTCGAGCACCACGCCTGCCCCGTTCTTCCAGCGCGGCGCGCGGTCGAAGAATCGCGCCGGCCAGGGCTTGAGCACGTCGCAGATGCGAAAGAGGACGAAGCCCGCGAGCGCGGCAAAGAGCGTGCGGGGCAGGAACGCCATGGTGACGAGATACCCGGCGACCTCGTCGATGACGATGTGGCCGGAATCGGGGACCCCGTAGTACCGCCCCGCCCGGTCGGCCGCCGCGATCCCGGTCAGCACGACGGCGGCGGTCGCGGCGAGATAGAGCCAGCCGGGAACGTACGAGAGCCCCCACCACAGCGGAATCGCGGCGGCGGTCCCCGCGGTGCCCGGCGCCAGCGGCGCATACCCCGCGCCGAAGAAGGTCGCCCAGACCAGCGCCACTTTCGGCGCAGGCCCCCGGTCGCCGGGGAGCCGCCGCGGCTTGGTCACGACGCGCGTCGCGACGGACTCCGACGTCGGGTCCGCCGGCGCGTCAACGAGTGGACGGGAGGCGCTCACGCGTCGTGCTCGCCCTCGTCGGTCCCGCCTCCCGAGGCCGTCGCCGCCGCCGTTTCCAGGGGCACCTCGTCCTCTTCCGCCGGAAGCAGTGGCTCTTCGGGCTCCGGTACCTGCGTGGCGACCTGCGCGGCGCGCGCAGCGGCACGGCGGCGGCGGCCGAACAGCGCTTCCTCCGCGAGCCCGAGCAGGATGTAGATCGAGAAGTAGACGAGGAGCACCAGGGAAGGACGCCCGCGGATGGCGACGGCGACGCCCACCACCGTGATCAGCAGGAAGACCAGCAGGGTGCGGGGATTGAGGCCCGCCTCCTTGAACGTGCGGTAGCGGATGGTCGACACCATCAGGAACGCGAGCACCAGCACCAGGGTGGCGATGGGCCACAGTCCCACGGCTTCCGAGACCGGCGCTTCCAGGTTGTTGAGCGCGATCACCAGGGAAACCAGCATGCCGGCCGCCAGCGGAATGGGAAGCCCGATGAAGTACCGCTGGGTCCCCGATTCGGCATGGGCGATGACGTTGAAGCGCGCCAGCCGGATCGCCCCGCAGGCGGCGTAGATGGAGCAGATGGCGATCCCGCCGGTACCCATCCCCGCCAGCGCCCACTTGTAGACGAGGATGGCGGGGGCGACGCCGAAGGTGATGACGTCGGCGAGCGAATCCAGCTCCACGCCGAACTCGCTCTGCGTCCGCGTCAGGCGCGCCACGCGGCCGTCGAATGCGTCGAAAAAGCTGCCGAAGAAGATCGCTACCGCCGCGCGATAGAAATTGTCGCCGGTGGGTTCGCCCGCCGAGAGCGTGATGGAGTAGACGCCGCAAAAGATGCTGCTGACGGTGAACAGGTTCGGCAGCACGAACATCAGCTTGCGGAGGTTCGCGCGGGGGCGCCGCGGGTGGCGCCTTTCCGCGGGCGGTGGGTACGAATCCGGCATCCAGAGGGAAACGCTAGCACGCCAAAGGGGTCGTCGCTACGAAGTGATTCCGGCTCTTTACGGCGTGTTCGGGCAGGTGCGCTGGCGCAGCGGGCCGCCCAGGGCGCGGTTCCCCTCGCCGATCTCGGCCTTGCCGGAAAGACCGCTCCCGCATCCGGCGTCGATGTCGAGCCGCAGGTTGCCGCCGAAGCGATTCCGCGTCAGCGTGGCCCGGGCCTGCTCGCCGAGCTCGACGCCGGCCTTGTGGTTGCGATCGAAGGTGTTTCCGGTGGCGCTGCCGCGCGATCCGTCGAGGAGCAGCAGACCGGAGCGGCCGTTCCCGATGAAGGCGTTGCCGTTGAGCCGCACCTGCGACCGCAGGGCCGTCACCCCGCTGCCGGCGTTGCCCCGCATGACGTTCTGTTCGATGACGAGTCGCGAATCCACCGCATAGAAGGCGTCGCCCAAGTCCTTCTCCGCATCGAGCTTCGCTCCGGTGATGGTGTTGCCGCGCGCGGTGACCGCCGACTCGGTGACGTGGACGCCCATGGTTCCGGGATTCGACATCCGGTTGTCGACCAACAGCACGGGCTTCTTCCCGTCGGACCGGGTGATCGAGATGGCGGCGTCGGTCCCGCCGCGTGCGAGCGTGACGTTCTCCACGCTGCCGTGCGAGTTCACCATCGCCACGCCGGCGACGCTGTAGTCGGTCAGCTCACCCCCGATCACCGCCAGCTCGGCGCCGCGGAATCCGAGCACGGCGTACTCGCCGCGCCGGACGCGCGCGCTCTCCACGCGCAGATGCGAGCCGCCTGCGTAGAGCGTCGCTCCCCCGCGCCCTTCGTAGTCTCCGCGGACGACGCGCGCATCGGCGCCGCCCGTCGCCTGCAGCGCAGAGAGCGACGAGCCGCGCACCTCGACGTCCTCGAGAAGCCCCTTGGCGCCGTTCAACTGGATCGCCCTTCGCCCCGCGTCGTGGAACACGACACCGCGCGCCTCCAGGCTTCCTCCTTGCAGATCGATACCGCGGCCCTCGCGACCGCCGCTCACGTCCGAAACCGTGCTCGACGCAAGCTCGATCTCGGCACCGCGGCCCACCAGCGCGGCGTCGCTGCACCCGCGCAGCTCCACCTTCTGCAGCTTCACGGCCCCGCCGGTGAAGACGGCGCAGGTGGCCCCGCCCTCGATGGAGAGCCCGTGGATCTGCACGTGGTCCGCTGCACGCCCTTCCAGAGCCGTTGCCCGCGCGTCCACGGCGACCAGGCGCGTGCGCCCTGCCCCGCGCCCGAGCAGCACCACCGATCGCGTGATCACCAGCGTCTCGCGGTAGACGCCCGCGTCGATGCGCAAGAGAGCCCCGGCGGGAGCGGCGTTCAGGGCCGCCTGGAGCGAGGAAAACGGCCGCGCCTCGGATCCGTCCGCCGGAGCGGGCTGCGGCTGCGCCTGCTGGCGCACGAAAAGGACGGCGGGAGCGATCTCGCGCTGCTCGGCCCATGCTCCCCCGAGCTCACACGCCGCGCAGAGGGCGAACGCGACGGCGGCGAAGGATCGATCCACGAAGTTGCTCTCCCCGCGCGCGCCGCCGTAGCTACGACGTTGGTTCTATGTCCTCCACGCCGCGGGACGCAAATCCCGGTCCCGGTTCCGGAGCACCAACGCTCCGTAGCCGTCGCGAGTCAGGCAGATGACCGATGTAGTTCAACCGGTTGAACCGGTCGACGAGATGGCCGGCCTGCGCGCCGCGCTCGTGTTCCCCCTCTCTGCGCATTGCGTCATCCGGCCATCAGGCGTCGCCGCCCTTCGGCCCCGGCAAGAGCAGCGGGTCGGAGCGCACTGCCGTCCGGCGCTCGCCCGTCCCGTGCCGGCGGACCAGCTCGTCCGCGCTGACGCCGAGCATCGCGCAGGCGCGCGCCACGAATGCCTTCGCGTGGAAGAAATGCAGCCGCTCGCCGACGAACGCCGCGATCAGCACGCCGCGGCACTCCGGCAGGTGCGCGCCGATCGATTCGAGATGGTAGACGAGCTTCGGAAGCAGGTCGTTCGCGAACGCGCCGAAGCCCGAGAGGATGATCTCGTACGATCGCAGCGATGGCGACGCTTCGTCGTCGCCGTCGGGACGGCGGGCGCGGGCAATGGCCACGTTGGCGTCGCGGGCTGCGGCCTCGCTGAAGGCGTCCTGCAAGAGCTCGCGGATCTTCTCGTCCATCGAATCGAACGTACCCCATCGCGCCGGCCGCGCGAACCCATCGTACACTGTCCGGTACCGCCCAACGGGGACGGCAGCCGATTCATTTTGCGGTGAACGAGTCACTACCTCGAACCTTCCTGTTCGAAGACCGCGGCCGGGAGCATCGGATGGACCGAGTGCGCGAGGCCCTCGCGCGGCATCGAGGCGAACTGCTCGACCGCTGGAACCGGCAGCTTCGCGCGGCCGCCGAGGCCGGATTCCCGCTCGATTCAGGTACCGCGGAAGTGCTGCCGCGGCTGCTCGAGGTGGCCGACCGGACGCTGCAGCGCCGGTTCCGACCCATCCTTCCCGGTACGCCATCGCCCGATGCCGAGGCCGGCCGCGCGGCGCTGCAGTGCGGTCTCGTCGGTGGATTCGTCTTCGATGCGGCGCTCGAGAAGATCCCGGAGATGAGCGCCGCCGAGCAGCGGCTGCTCGCGGATGCCCTCGCCCAGGCCGCGGTGGAAACGCTGGTGCAAGCAGCCCTCCAGCGCGAGTGCGATCGCAGGCGCCGCGACACCGCGCGCCTCGCCCGGCTCGCTCACGAGCTGCGCAATTCCGTCACCGCCGCCCGGCTCGCGCTCGACCTGTTGCGGCGCCGCGGCGCGGTGCCGGATTCGCGGCCCGGACGCCTTTTGGAGAGGAGTCTTTCCAGATTGCGCGACGGGATCGAGGACACCCTGCTCGACGAGGTGCTCTCGGCGGGCGGATTGCGCGCCGCCAACGTCCGGCTCGGGCCGCTCCTCGCGGAGGCGGGCTCCGCGGCCGTCGCGCTCGGCGCCAGCGAGAAGAAGGTGAACGTCATCGTGGTGAAGCCGCTCGGCGGCCTCAGCGTCCGCGCCGATCCCCGCGTCGTGCGACCCGCCGTCCGCGGCCTGTTGCGCGCCGCGCTCCGGGTCGCCCGGACGGGCACCACCATCCGCGTAGGCGCCGAGGTGGCGCGCGAGAAAGCCCGCGTTGCAGTGTCAGTGGACGGCTGCTGCAGGCTGCCGGGCAACCGCCTCCCCGATCTGCCCATCCTGGCGCTGGCGCGCAGGGTGGCGAAGCTTCACGGGGGATTTCTCAGCACGCGCGTTTCGCGGTCGAACGCCTGTGAGTTCAGGTTGGCGTTGCCCCGGGTACAGCAACATTGAAGCAATGGGTAGCCCCTTGCCCCGCAACTGCACCCTGCGCAGCTTGAAAACTCAGCACGCGGACCGGGAGGGAGGTGCTTTGGAAGCGAAGTCCCGCATCATCGCCATATTCAATACCAATCCGGAGGTACTCGAGCTCGTGCGGGAGTCGCTCCAGCAGGCCGGGTTCCAGGCGGTCATCGCGCACATCGACGACCTGAAGCGCGGCCGCCTCGACATGATCCAGTTCGTCGAGGAGCACAAGCCCGACGTGATCGTCTACGACGTCGCCCCGCCGTACGACACCAACTGGACGTTCCTGCGCCTGATGCGGAACTCCAAGGTCATGCAGGGTCGCGCCTTCGTGGTCACCACCACCAACAAGCGCGCGCTGGAAGAGCTGATCGGCCCGGCCGACGTCGTCGAGCTGCTCTGCAAACCGTACGATCTGCAGCAGATCGTCGACGCCTGCACGGCCGCGTTCGAGAAGCAGGTCAAGGCGAAGACAGCGTAGCTCGAGGAGCATGCCGGCCAGGCCGGCTACGTCCCCTTCTTGAGCTCCGTCAGGATCAGCTTGGCGATGGCCTTCAGCGTCTCGTAGACGCCGTCTCCCTTCGGAGCCACGGCCTCGAAGGACGGAACACCCTTCGGGTTGAGCAGGTCCTGCAGCTCTTCCAGCGGCGCGGCGTTGGGCAGGTCGCGCTTGTTGTACTGGACGACGTACGGGATGCGGTCGAGGTCGTAGCCCTGCTCCGCCAGGTTGGTGCGCAGGTTCTCCACCGATTCCACGTTCGCCTCGGTGCGCTCGACCTGCGAGTCGGCGACGAACACCACCCCGTCGACGCCCTTGAGGATCAGCTTGCGGGAAGCGTCGTAGAATACCTGGCCCGGCACGGTGTAGAGATGGAAGCGGGTCTTGAACCCGCGGATCTCGCCCAGCGAAAGCGGCAGGAAGTCGAAAAACAGCGTCCGCTCCGTCTCGGTGGCGAGGGAGATCATCTTCCCCTTCGCCTGCTGGTTGGTGTTCGCATAGATGTACTGAAGATTCGTCGTCTTCCCGCAAAGGCCGGGACCGTAATAGACGATCTTGCAGTTGATCTCGCGCGAACTGTAGTTGATGAAGCTCATTCCGGCGACGCCTTCCCTTACTCGCTGAAGAGGTTGTCGATGTCGTCGTCGGTGATTTCGGCGAACGGCGACCCCGCGCCGGGGACCTTTACCTTCTTCATCAATCCGTCGAAAATCTTGTTCAGCTCGTCGGAAGCTTTCTTCACCCGCAAGCGCACCAGGCCGAGCGAGGAGCGGGTGTCGAAGATCACCACCAGGATGACCCTCCCGCCGATGATGCTGATGTGCAGGTTGTCCTTTTCACCCTCGTGAAAGAGGATCGAGAACTCTTTCTCTCCGATCAGCTTCGCCAGGCCGCCGGTCGCGGCGATGTTGCCGGCCGTCAGCGAGGCGAGCGAAGTGGTGTCGAGGTTCTCGGTGGCTCCGACGGAGGCGATGAGCTGGCCGTTCTTGTCGACGAGAAAGACGATCTTGGCGTTGGCCTCGCGAGCCAGCCGCTCGCAGACCGCGCTGATCTGCTGGAACTCCTCGTCGTACATCACCATCTGCGGCTGCATTCGCGAGACCTCTTCCTGAGTTGGGAGTCGCTTGCGCGGACGCTAACAGAGCCTTGGGGTCCGGTCCAGGAACTCACGGGGCACGGATCCGCCTACATTTCGCGATGTTGGCGCGCAAAACCCGATTTCGCTGGCATTCAAATTTCGCGCCTGCCCTGCAGGGCGCGGGCGAGCGTCACCTGGTCGGCGTACTCGAGGTCGCCGCCCATGGGAATGCCCTGGGCGATGCGCGTGACGCGCACGCCGAGCGGCTTTATCAGCCGCGTGATGTACAGCGCCGTCGCCTCTCCTTCGACGGTCGGATCGGTGGCGACGATGACTTCCTCGACTCCGTGATGGAGGCGCGCGATCAGCTCTTTGAGCTTCAGCTGGTCGGGTCCCACGCCGTCGAGCGGCGAAAGGGCGCCGTGGAGGACGTGGTATCGGCCGCGGAACTCGCGCGTCCGCTCGACGGCGAGCAGATCGGGCACCGTCTCCACCACGCAGATCATCTTGCCGTCGCGCTGGGTGTCGCGGCAGATCGCGCAGGGATCCTGCGCGGTGAGATTGCAGCAGGTGGAGCAGAGCCGCACCTCCTCGCGCAGCGCCAGCAGCGCCTCCGCCAGCTCGCGCGCGTACTCGGGCGCGCTCTTCAGCACGTGAAAGGCGAGCCGCTGCGCCGTCTTCTCCCCGACGCCGGGAAGCTTCGCGAGCAGGACGGTGAGGCGCGCGATCGGATCGGTCACTTCGGAAAGCCCGGGATCATCCCGCCCAGGCCCGAGGCCATGCCCGAGAGCGGGTTCTCCGCGGCGGCCGCTTCGTGCGCGGCCTTGAGGGCGGAGTTCACCGCCGCGACCACCAGGTCCTCGAGCATCGGGACGTCGCGCGGATCGACGGCCTGCTTGTCGATTTGCACCCTCTGGATCTCGCCCTTGCCGTTGGCGGTGACGACAACCATGCCGCCGCCCGCCGTCCCGGTGACGGTCTTCTGCGCCAGCCGATCCTGCGCCTCCCGCATCTGTTCCTGGAGCTGCTGGGCCTGCTGGAAGAGCGCGTCCAAGTCGAAGCCGGCCATCGTCTCTACTCCTCTCCCAGATCGCGAACGTCTTCGATCTCGCCGCCGAGGACCTCGACCGCGGCGCGCACCGCCGGGTGCTCGCGGGCGAGCGCAATCCGCCCTTCGGATGCCGCTGCCCGCTGCTTCTGTTTCTGCTCCGCGACCGAATCGTCCGCGGGTGCATCCTGCTCGACGATCTGAAGGGGCGCGCGGAACCCCAGCGCCTTCTCGAAAGCACCCTCCACCGCCGCGCGCGCTTCCTGGACGATGGCGGCCTGCCCCGACCCTTTGCGGAAAGCGACCTGCACCGCCGAGCGATCGATCTTCACCGGGATCGCGTGCTCGAGGGCGGCGGCAGCGCCCGGTTTGCGCGCGGCGCGGACGGAGTCGAGCAGCAATCGCCAGCGAGCGTTGAGATCCAGCGGACGTTCCGCAGCGGGCTCCGCCTCCGGTTCGGGGTCGGCGGCGGGCGGCGGGGTCGGGGCGGCGCGCAGCGGTGCCGCATCGGGGGCGAGGACCCTCGCGCCCCAACCCGGCGGTGCCTTCCGCGGCTCGGCGGGTTTCGCCACCGGCGTGTCCGTTCCGAGCGCCTCGATCCTGGCAACCAGATCCGGGAGCGATCCGGCCGGCGCGAGGTGCACGGCCCGCAGCAGCGCGACTTCGAGCGCGTGGCGCGGGTTCGACGCCTTGGCGATTTCGTCTTCCGCCAGCTGCAGGAGCTCGAAGACGCGCGCGAGCTGCGCAGGATCGTGCTCCGCCGCCTGCTGCGCGAAAGCGCGGATTTCGTGATCGGGAAGGTCCTGTTTCACTCCCGCGAGCGAAGCGAGCACCAGGTTGCGGGCATGCGACGCGAGCTCCTCGCCGAGGCGCTTCATGTCGGCGCCCTGCTCCCAGGCGCGCGCGACGCCGGCCAGCGCCGCCGATGCATCCCTCGCGAGCACGCCTTTGACGATGTCGCGCACCGCGGACGTGTCGAGAGCGCCGAGCGTCTCCGCGGCCTCGCCGTCGCCGATCTCCCCGGCGGCGGGATCGTGAGCGGAGAAGAGCTGGTCGAGCAGCGAGAGGGCGTCGCGCATCGACCCCTGCGCCTGGCGCGCGACCAGCGTGAGAGCGCCGTCGGACACCTGGACCTTCTCCGCCTCGGCGATCTCGCGGAGGCGCGCGACGATCTTCCCCAGCGGCACCAGCTGGATGTTGTGGCGCTGTACGCGGGAGAGGATCGTCGCCGGCAGCTTCTGCGGGTCCGTGGTGGCGAGCAGGAACTTGATGTGGCCGGGCGGCTCCTCGAGCGTCTTGAGCAGCGCGTTGAACGCCGCGCCCGAGAGCATGTGCACTTCGTCGACGATGTAGATCTTGTAGCGGTCGCGCGCAGGCACGTACTTCGCCGCCTCGCGGAGCGCCCGCACGTCGTCGACGCCGTTGTTCGACGCGGCGTCGATCTCCTGGACATCGACGTCCGTCCCGGCCGCGATGTCGACGCACGGCCCGCAGACGCCGCACGGTTCGGAAGTGGGTCCTTTCTCGCAGTTCAGCGCTCGCGCCAGGATCCGCGCCGACGTGGTCTTGCCGCATCCGCGCGGACCGGTGAAGAGGAACGCGTGCGCGACCCGGCCGGTCTTGAGCGCGTTGACCAGGGTGCGGACCACGTGCTCCTGGCCCGTCAGGTCCTGGAAGCGCTGCGGCCGGTATTTGCGGGCAAGGACGAGGTACGGGGTGGTCATCGGCGGCGGGCCCCGCGGGTTCGAGGAACGGCTGCGCTCCGTGTGCCCCAGGCGCTCGACCGGAGACCGGGCACACGGCTAAAGACGCTACCGTTGCTCCCTTCCGGGCCTGGCGGGTTCACGACCCGCCGTCGCCCGATCCCCGGTCCAGCG
This sequence comes from Deltaproteobacteria bacterium, assembly GCA_005879535.1. Classification (NCBI taxonomy): domain Bacteria; kingdom Pseudomonadati; phylum Myxococcota; class Myxococcia; species Deltaproteobacteria bacterium. Next base: position 209,514 of record VBKI01000064.1, read on the forward strand.
CCCAGGGGACGTGGACTGGACCGTCTACCACGAATCAGTGGCGATTCGAGGGGCGGAACGTAGCAGCCAGCCAGACGTCCCGCAACGCGATGAAGTGGCGGAGAGCGAGGGATTCGAACCCCCGATACCCTTGCGGGTACTCCTGATTTCGAATCAGGTGCCTTCAGCCGCTCGGCCAGCTCTCCTGAACAGGCGCTTCATAACATCACAACGTTGGCGGAGAGGGTGGGATTCGAACCCACGATACGTTGCCGTATACACGCTTTCCAAGCGTGCGCCTTCGGCCGCTCGGCCACCTCTCCAGTCGTTCCTATTTCCTCCGCTCGCGGAAGAACTCCCGCAGCATCGCGCCGCACTCTTCCGCGAGGACGCCGCTAGTCACCGCGACACGGTGGTTGAGACGCGCGTCGCGAACGATGTCGAAGAGCGTGTCCACCGCGCCCGCCTTGGGATCCGCGACGCCGTAAACGAGGCGGTCGACGCGCGCGTTGACGAGGGCGCCGGCGCACATCGGGCACGGCTCGAGGGTCGCGTACATGGTCGATCCGGTGAGCCGCCAGCGACCGAGCGTCCGTGCGGCCTCCTGCAGGGCGAGGATCTCGGCGTGCCCCGTGGGGTCGCGCAGGCGTTCGCGCGCATTGCGTCCTCGGCCCGCGATCTGTCCCTCGACCACGAGCACCGCGCCGATGGGCACTTCGCCCTCCGCGGCTGCACGCCGCGCCTCGGCGAGCGCTTCCGCCATGAAGGTTTCGTCCATGATTGCCAAAGAGCGGGGCGCGGGGTGTAGCACTTCGTCCCCACGCCCGCAATGTCAGGCGGCGGCCGCCTTCTCGACTGCGGCGATCAGCCTGTCCATGTTTACCGGCTTGCGCAGGATGTCCACGGCGCCCGCCAGGTCCTCCGCCTGGTACCCGCGATTCGCGCTCACCACCACGACCGGGATGGATCTCCACTCAGGCCGCATCCTGAGCGCGTTGAGAACGTCGAAGCCGTTGAGCACGGGCATCATCAGATCGAGAAGGATCACCGAGGGCCGCAGGCCGAACTCGAGGCGGTCGAGCGCGTCGCGCCCGTCCGCGGCGGAGTGGACGTCGTAGCCCTCATAGCGCAGACACTCCCCAAGCGCGTCGCGGATGTCGGGATCGTCGTCGACGATCAGGATGTCGCCTCTGGTTGCCGACGTCACGACGCCCTCCTTACATCGTTCACGGCCGCGCGTCTCGTTTTCCGTGCCGTCTAGTGCAGAATTTTGCAGTACGTACTGACACGATCCTCCTCAGTATTCCCGGGCCAGCCTGGGTTCCCGGGGTTGGCGGGCCCTGCAGGATTCGAACCTGCGGCCTTCGGATTCGTAGTCCGACGCTCTATCCAACTGAGCTAAGGGCCCCATCGCCCGCTGTGGCGGAGAGGGAGGGATTCGAACCCTCGATACAGCTTTGGGCCGTATACTGGTTTAGCAAACCAGCGCCTTGAGCCTCTCGGCCACCTCTCCCGAAACTCCTCGCAACCCTGCGCCTCCCCGAGGCGACCGCGCCGCGGAAGCGCAGGGTTCTAGATCGCATGATGCTGGGCGTCAAGGCGGGTTTGCCCTGATGGCCGCGTCGAGCCAGCGCTTGACGCGTCGGTGCGGCGGCGGCACAAGCAGGTGCACGCGCCTGTAGCTCAGCTGGATAGAGCAGCGGCCTTCGAAGCCGCGGGCCGCAGGTTCGACTCCTGCCAGGCGCGCCAACTGAACTACTCGGGAATCAGGGCCTTCTTGAAGCTGCCCCCGAGCCGGATCGACGGGCTCGGGAGGGGCTTGCAGCACTAATGCAGCAAAAGTTTCGAGCTTCGGCAGCCGATCGATCTGCGCGTGCAGGTAGCCGGGTACCAGATGCGCGTAGGTCTCGAAGGTGATCTTCGGGTCGCTGTGCCGGAGGATCCACGCGACGGCGTAGAGGTCGACGTCCGCCGCCAGTAGCAGCGTCGCGGTCGTGTGCCGCGTGTCGTGCAGGCGGAACTTGCGCGGAAGTGCCTTGGCCCGGAGAAGGATCCCGCAGCTCGGGCACCGACGACCCGCTTGCAGTCGGCGTGCTTCTCCTCGTGCGCCGTGCCGTTGCGCTTGCAGCGGCGGCAGAGGTGTACTACCACCGCGGCCGGCTGCAGCACCTGCGACACGCGCCCAAGCGCCCGCAGGTCCAGCCAACTGGGTCAAAGCCGCCCCGTACCGCCCACCTCCGTCCCCGCGGCCAGGCCTCGAAACCGGCCCCGCGCTCTGCGAGGCCGAAGAGAGACTGCGGCGCGGCTGGGTCTCCGTCCGCGGCGAGCAGCTCATTCGTCTAGAAGCGGAGATGGAAAATCTGTTGGGCGTGTTTCAGCAGACCCAAGAAGCCCTCGCAAAACACGTCCGCCGCGACGCGATCCCGATGTTGCCTGAGGAAGTTGTGTCCGTCCTGCGTATCTTTTCCGCTTACGCCCGGCGCGCAGGATCGGAACTCGCGCACTACGCCCTCAAGGCGGCAGAGTAAGCTAGGAAGCCATTCGCTGCTCGTGAAGAAACCGACGCGGAGGAGAAAGTGAATCGCCGGACGTTGCCTCGATCGCTTCTCTTGATGCTAGCCGGCATCGCGTTGCCCGCTCATGCCGACGTGGGCGTTCCGATGCTCGCCGTGATGTGGCCTCCCGCATGGCTGTTGCTCCTTGCCATCGTCCCTGCCGAGGGGTACTTCGCGCGGCGGATTCTTTCGCTTGACTGGCGCAGTGCTCTCGGACTGTCCCTTCGAGCGAACCTCGTCTCCACCCTGGTGGGCATACCATTGACATGGTTCGTGCTTCTTCTGGTGGAGTTCGGAACTGGGTACGCGGTCTACCTCCTGAAAGTCGACGAGGCCAGTGTTCCCTCTGCGGTTCAGCGAGCAGTGGCCATTACAGTCCTCGCACCATGGCTCGGACCTGGTGACGGGCTGAGCGCGTGGATCGTTCCCGCAGCGGCAGCCTACCTATGCATCCCGTTCTTCTTCGCGTCCGTGCTCATCGAGAATCGGGTTGCCCTGCGGCGCTTGGGCCCGCTTGAGACTCCTCGAGTGCGCAAGTGGAGTTGGTACGCAAACGGATTCTCGTACTCGATCATCTTCGCTTGCCTCGTTGCCTGGGCAATCGGCAGCGCTTTGTCTAAGCATGGGGCGAGTTGAGCCAGAGGCTGGACCTATCGCGTACCTCTAGCCTTCGGTCTTCTGGGCGGCTTGGCTATTCGTAGCCAGGTCGAAATAGTGGATCAGCATTCGGTCCTTCCGGCCCGCGAACAGGAGTCGGATTCCAAAGCCAAAGAACAGTCCGGCAATGATCATGCCTTGGGAGAACAAGAGGCCGCTACGAAACCCCACGGCGTACGCGATGGGCGCCGACTGATCAGGAGTCTCGGATCGAGCCGAGCGCTGAATGTCGGAGACGCTGTTCGCAATCTGTACCGCCTTGCTTTTCATCCAGGCTTCGCCCCAGACATGGAAGCCAACGAAGGCGAGACCAAGGACGATGAAGGTGAGCCCCCCCAACCGTCGAAAGCGCTCGGTTCGCCGGAGTGCGTGCACAACGTCGCGGTCGGACTTTTTCTTGAAGAAGTTCATTCTGTCGCGTGACCAGTGGCGGGCCGGCGCATTGGCGCTTCAATTTAGCACGGCAGGTGGTCCGGTTCGCCCTATTCCCCCTTTAGGTGTCCTGGAGTTCTGTTCCCGCACGGAGCCGCTCGAGGTATGCCGCGTAGCTGAACGTGCGATCGCGACGACGGCCGGTGGTCTCCTGCACG
>VBKI01000065.1:0-2500 GCA_005879535.1 Deltaproteobacteria bacterium
AGCGCGGCGACGCAAGCCTTCATCAGGAAAGCGAGGAGGGTGACTTTCACCTCCTGCTCCTTGTTCAGCGCCACCCGGAACGCCTCGAGGTCGGTGATGTCGGCGTCTTCGCAGTTCGTGACGTGCGGGATCGTCACCCAGTTCCGGTGCAAGCCCGGGCCGGCGATCTTCTGGATCCGCGTCAGCGGCCGGTTCTCGACGGCGCCGAACTTTGCGAAATCGACCTTTGGCCAGGGCGCGACGGCGAGTCCGGTACCCGCACCGGCCGCCGCTGGCATCGCGGCGCCGCTCATCACCGACTTCACGAACTTGTAGAGGTCCTCTGCAAGGATCCTCCCTTTGGGACCCGTGCCGGTGACGCGTCCGAGGTCGGCGCCCAGCTCGCGCGCGAGCTTTCGGACGCCGGGACCCGCGTGTGCTTTCTGGAATGCTTGCTCGTCGATGGCGGGAGGAGCGACGGACGGCTCGGCGCGCGGCGGCGGCACGGTGGCGGTCGGACCCCCGTACTCCTTGCGCGGGGTGGGAGGCGGCTGCTCGTCCCATCCTTTTCCGGCGACTCCTGCTCGACCGGCGCAACCCCGCCTCGCGACGCCGCCACCGGATGCTCCGGGGCCGCCGGTTCCCGCGCGGTCGCCGCGGATCGCGTTTCCTTTTCTTTCGCGTCGAGCCGCGCGAGCAGCGTCCCCTGCGAGACCTTGTCGCCGACCTTCACCGCGATCTCGCGAACCACCCCCGCGGACGGAGACGGGACGTCCATGGTCGCCTTGTCGGACTCGAGCGTGACCAGCGGCGCCTCGGCGGCGACTTCGTCGCCGGGCTTCACCAGGATCTCGATGACGGGCACGTCCTTGAAATCGCCGATGTCGGGAACGAGCACGTCCATCGCTAGACCGTCACCGGATTCGGCTTCTCGGGGTCGAGGTCGTACTTCTTCATCGCCTCGGCCGCCTTGGCGGCAGGCACGGTGCCCTCTTCGGCCAGCGCCCGCAGCGCGTGCACGGCGATCCAGTACCGGTTCACCTCGAAGAAGTGCCGCAGCTTTGCGCGGGTGTCGCTGCGGCCGAATCCGTCGGTTCCGAGCACCCGATAGCGGGCGGGAAGGAATGCGCGGATGGAGTCGGCGTGGAGCTTGATGTAGTCCGTCGCCGCGATCACCGGCCCTTTGCGCCCTTTCAGGCACTGCTCGACGTAAGAGGTCCGCGGCGTTTGTTGAGGATGCATCGCGTTCCAGCGATCGACGGCGAGACCGTCCCGGCGAAGCTCGGAGAAGCTGGTGACGCTGAAGAGATCGGCGGCGATGTCGAGCAGCTCCGCCGCGGCGATGACCTCGCGGAAGATTGACCCCGATCCGAGCAGCTGGACCTGCGCCCGCGGGCGTTCGCGAAAGAGGTACATGCCCTTGAGGATGCCTGCCTCCGCCCCCTGCGGCATGTCGGGGTGCGCGTAGTTCTCATTCATCACCGTCAGGTAGTAGTAGACGTCCTCCTGCGCCTGCACCATGCGGCGCAGCCCGTCCTGCGCGATGACCGCCAGCTCATATTGGAAGGTGGGATCGTACGCGATGCAGTTCGGAATGGTGCTGGCCACCACCTGGCTGTGTCCGTCCTGGTGCTGCAGCCCTTCGCCGTTCAACGTGGTCCGGCCCGAAGTGCCGCCGATGAGGAAACCGCGCGTCCGGATGTCCCCCGCGGCCCAGGCAAGGTCGCCCACGCGCTGGAAGCCGAACATGGAGTAATAGAGGAAGACGGGAATCATCTGGACCCCGTTGCTGCTGTACGAGGTGCCTGCCGCGATCCACGAGCAGAAAGCGCCGGCCTCGGTGATCCCCTCCTGCAGGATCTGGCCGTTCTTCGCCTCCTTGTAGAACATGAGCTGATCGGCGTCCTGCGGCCGGTAGAGCTGGCCGACGTGCGAGTGGATGCCGTACTGCCGGAACATCCCCTCCATGCCGAAGGTCCGGGCTTCGTCGGCGACGATGGGTACCACGCGGGAGCCGATGTTCTTGTCGCGCAACATGGTTGTGAGGATGCGGACGAAGGCCATGGTGGTGGAAAGCTCGCGCTCGCCGCTGCCCTTGAGCTGCGCCTCGAAGGCAGAGAGTGGCGGTGCCGTAAGCGGGTCGGCCTTGCGCCGCCGCCGAGGCAGACCGCCTCCCAGTGCCTGCAACCGCTCCTTCAGCCACTTCATCTCGGTGCTGTCTTCCGGCGGCCGGTAGAACGGGAGCGTCTCGAGCTGATCGTCCGCGACCGGCACGTGGAAGCGGTCGCGGAAGACGCGGATGTGCTCCGCCTTCATCTTCTTCGCCTGGTGGGCGATGTTCTGGCCTTCCATCGCCTCGCCCATTCCGAAGCCTTTCACCGTCTTCGCCAGGATCACGGTCGGCTGTGCCTTGTGCTCGACCGCCGCCTTGTACGCCGTGTACACCTTCATCGGATCGTGGCCGCCCCGCGTGAGCGCCCAGATCTGCTCGTCGGTCCAGTCGGCCACCATCGCGGCGGTC
>VBKI01000065.1:7500-153000 GCA_005879535.1 Deltaproteobacteria bacterium
GCGGGACACGTGCAATCCTGCCTGAATCTGCGGGGACCATCCCGTAAGCCTGAATACTCCCTGTCGACCGATAGTGAACCAGTACCGCGAGGGAAAGGTGAAAAGAACCCCGGTGAGGGGAGTCCAAAGAACCTGAAATCGTGTGCCTACAAGCAGGGAGAGGGCTATGCCCGCAAGGGAATGCCTGATTCCGTACCTTTTGCATCATGAATCGGCGACTTAATGTACGTGGCGAGGTTAAGCCGTGAAGGCGGAGCCGCAGCGAAAGCGAGTCTGAACAGGGCGACGAGTCGCGTGCATTATAACCCGAAGCCAGGTGATCTATCCATGGCCAGGCTGAAGCGTGGGTAAAACTACGTGGAGGGCCGAACTAAATGGAGGTTGAAAACTCCTGAGATGAGCTGTGGATAGGGGTGAAAGGCCAATCAAACCTGGTGATAGCTGGTTCTCCCCGAAAGATATTTAGGTATCGCCTGAGGAAACTCTGTTGCGGAGGTAGAGCACTGGAACGGCTAGGGGTCCTACCAGATTACCAAACCGTACCAAACTCCGAATACCGCAAACAGTTACCCTCGGAGGCAGTGCACGGGTGATAACATCCGCGCGCGAGAGGGATACACCCCAGACCGACAGCCAAGGTCCCAAAGTCGATGCTAAGTGGGAAAGGATGTGGCAGGGCTCAGACAACTAGGAGGTTGGCTTAGAAGCAGCCATCCTTTGAAGAAAGCGTAATAGCTCACTAGTCAAGCCAGGCCGCGCCGAAAATGAAACGGGGCTCAAGCATCGTACCGAAGCTTCGGATTGCTCGACCTCTTCGGAGGTGGAGCAGTGGTAGGGGAGCATCGCAGCGCCGTCGAAGCCATACCGGAAGGAGTGGTGGAGGTTCTGCGAGAGCTGATGCCGATATGAGTAGCGTTAAAACGGGTGAGAAACCCGTTCGCCGTAAGCCCAAGGTTTCCCGGGGGAGGTTAATCCGCCCGGGGTTAGTCGGGCCCTAAGCCGAGGCCGAAAGGCGTAGGCGATGGAGAACAGGTTAATATTCCTGTACCACCTCATGGCGTCGAAGCCGGGGGGACGGAGAAAGCTAGGTTGGCCTCCTGACGGACATGGAGGTTCAAGGGCGTAGGCTGCCCCCGAGGAAAGTGCAACTTGGGGGCACAAGGCCGAGACCCGACGTCGTGGCCGTATGGCCTGAAGCAACCGACGCTCAGCTTCCAAGAAAATCCCCGCATTCAGTGGAGCCATGTGGTGCCCGTACCGCAAACCGACTCAGGTGGGCGAGGAGAAAATCCTCAGGCGCTTGAGAGAACTCTGGCCAAGGAACTCGGCAAATTTCCACCGTAACTTCGGAAGAAGGTGGGCCGCGTTTGGTGAAGGGACTTGCTCCCGGAGCCTTACACGGTCGCAGAGAAACGGCGGTAGCGACTGTTTACCAAAAACACAGGACTCTGCTAACTCGAAAGAGGAAGTATAGGGTCTGACGCCTGCCCGGTGCCGGAAGGTTAAGGGGATTCGTCAGGGGGGTTAAACCCCCGAAGCGATGAGCCGAAGCCCCGGTAAACGGCGGCCGTAACTATAGACATGGACCACTGTAGTTGTAAAATCTGGCTATATGCTGGAACACCCGGTTGAAGCGAGAGTACTCGTCGCTGGGCGCGTAGTTGGCGCCGAAGAAGGCGGCAGTGAAAATCTCCCGCGGACGGGCAATCAGCAGGAAAGGTCTCGAACATGCTTCAAGTTCGAGAAATCCTCAGAGACTGCACGCCAGACCGTTCCGGATGCGGAACGGATGATACAGTCCGATCTGCATGGCAACATGCAGAGCGCGGCAGAAATGACCGCGCCCGGCGAGAAATCGTCGAGCAACAACGATGAACGGTCCTAAGGTAGCGAAATTCCTTGTCGGGTAAGTTCCGACCTGCACGAATGGCGTAACGACTTCCGCACTGTCTCGGCCAGGGACTCAGCGAAATTGAAATAGCTGTGAAGATGCAGTTTACCCGCAGCAAGACGGAAAGACCCCGTGAACCTTTACTCTAACTTGCCAGTGACACTAGGACTTGATTGTGTAGGATAGGTGGGAGCCTTTGAAGCCTGGGCGCTAGCTCAGGTGGAGGCAACGGTGAAATACCACCCTGTTGAGTCTTGGTGTCTAACCTGGTCCCGTGATCCGGGACGGGGACACTGGCTGGTGGGGAGTTTGACTGGGGCGGTCGCCTCCCAAAATGTAACGGAGGCGCGCGAAGGTTCCCTCAGGCTGATTGGAAACCAGCCGACGAGTGCAATGGCACAAGGGAGCTTGACTGCGAGACCGACGGGTCGAGCAGGTGGGAAACCAGGTCATAGTGATCCGGTGGTTCTGTATGGAAGGGCCATCGCTCAACGGATAAAAGGTACTCCGGGGATAACAGGCTTATCACGCCCAAGAGTTCACATCGACGGCGTGGTTTGGCACCTCGATGTCGGCTCATCGCATCCTGGGGCTGGAGCAGGTCCCAAGGGTTTGGCTGTTCGCCAATTAAAGCGGTACGCGAGCTGGGTTCAAAACGTCGTGAGACAGTTTGGTCCCTATCTGCTGTGGGCGTAGGAGGCTTGAGGGGTCCCGACCTTAGTACGAGAGGACCGGGTTGGACGGACCGCCTGTGTACCAGTTGTCACGCCAGTGGCACCGCTGGGTAGCAGTGTCCGGATCTGATAACCGCTGAAAGCATCTAAGCGGGAAGCAGACCTCAAGACTAGGCCTCCCGGGGCGTAAGCCCCCTGAAGAGCCGTCGAAGACGACGACGTTGATAGGTCGGAGGTGTAAGCGCGGCAACGCGTTGAGCTGACCGATACTAATCGCTCGTGCGGCTTGGTCGTTCTTCTCTTCCAGCTGCTTTACCGAATTTGCAGAAGACCAGGGTCGAGCGCGGCACAGTGCCGCCGCGACGACACGTCGCTTGCGCATATGCAAAGGTTTCCGCTTTCCGGTGGCTTTATCGGAGGGGTTCCACCCGTTCCCATCCCGAACACGGCAGTTAAGCCCTCCAGAGCCGATGGTACTGCACGGTTTCCGTGTGGGAGAGTAGGTCGCTGCCGGAATTTTTTCTGACGCCTCGCCGCGGTGCTTCGAGCCCCGCCGCGGGGCGTCGCTCTTTTGTCGGGTTCGTCCGGCGACCGTTGCGACGGGACCGGTTTCACGTGCATGGATCAGCGATGTCGCGAGGCGGAATCGCCATCAGGCTTTTCGCATCCTGCGCTGTCGCGCTGTTAGCCTGCGGAGGATCTGGGCAGCGCGGTCTCGCCTGTCCACCGTGCCCATCGAGTATGGTTTGTGTCGACGATCCGAAGGACGCGTGCGACGCAAGTAGCGAGCTCTGCGCCGGACTCTGTGTCGCCACATCTCCGCAATGCGGAGGAATGGCCGGGCTGCGCTGTCCACAGGGGATGACATGCGTCGACGACCCCCGTGACGATTGCGATCCGAAAGCCGGCGGAGCCGACTGCTCAGGCTTGTGTGCACCACAGTAGGCTTGGCTCCCTCGTCGGACGAGCGCGACCATGGGCTCCGACGCCACTCAGGCAGGTGGCGCGGGGCGGCTACCGTTCTTCCGGCGGACGCCAAGCAACGCCGCCGTGACGTTGACGGGATGCAGAACCAGCGCGCCGATCCGGCCCCTGAGGCTCGTCGGCTCGGAGACGATCCCGAGCTGCCGGAGGACCGTGGTCCGGTCGTAATAGATCCTCTCGCCCGCGAGCCGATCCTGGTCGTCGAAGGTGTACACGGCGCAGAGCGGGAAATCGAAGCGCCGACCGGTCGCAGGCAATCCGCGCCAGGCGCCCAGATGCGTACCCGTAAGCTCGACCTCGAGCACGATGCAATCCTCGGCGACATGCCGATGCTTCACCTCGATGTGAAAGTCCGGAGCCGCGCGCAGCATCGTCTCGTAATAGCTGCGGACGCCGTCGAGCCCTTCGTGGCGCTCGGACCAGGGCGCGTCGTCATAAAACCCATTGGTTCCGAAGGTCGATATGAGACCGTCGAGATCGTGCGCGTTCTCGAATCGGATGTGTTCCTCGACCTGCCGTATCCGGCGAGCTGCTGAAGAAGAGGGGTCCATGGGCGCTCCCTCGTCGCCAGTTTGCTCTTGTGCAAGCTGGAATTCCACCGGACCCACATCGGGCGCCTCTACCCGGCGACTTCCGCCTCGTTGCGCATCTGCGCCCAGAGCGCCGCCACGTGCTCGCGCTCGGTCGGAATCGCCCCAACCGAGACGCGCACCATCCAGCGGCCGTCGAGGATCGCCGGCGTGAGGTACGCCGCGCCGGAGAGGTTGATCCGGTTCGCCCAACCCTGCGTGTGGCGGTCGAGATCCTCTCCGGACATGCCGGAAGGCTCGTGCCGCACGCACAGCGTCTGCAGTGGAACCGGCGCGAGCACCCTCCAGCCCGGCGTCGCCCGGATCTGCCCCTCGAGCCACCGCGCATTCTCCAGGTCACGTCGCAGACGCGCCTGCAGCCCCGCTACGCCCTGCTCGCGAATCAGGCACCACAGCTTGAGCGCCCGGAAGCGGCGGCCCAGCGGGATTCCCCAATCGCGCAGATTGCGCACCCGGTTGTCGACCGCCGACTGCAGATAGCTCGGGTTCGTGCTCATCACTCGAACCAGGTGCTCGGGATCGCGCACGAAGTACACCGAGCAGTCGAACGCCGCACCGAGCCACTTGTGCGGGTTGAGCACGACGGAATCGGCGCCCTCGATCCCCTCCCACATCCAGCGGCACTCCGGCAGGATCATCGCCGACCCCGCCATCGCTGCGTCCACATGCAGCCAGAGGCCGTGTTCGCGCGCCACCTCCGCGATGGCGTCCACCGGATCGAGCGCGGTGCTGGTAGTCGTCCCGGTCGTGGCCACCACCGCGCAAGGCCGCAAGCCGCTCGCGAGATCTTCCCGGACCGCCGCCGCGAGCGCGTCCGCGCGCATGGCGGAGGCCGCGTCGGTGGCGATGTGGCGCACGTTGTCGCGGCCGAAACCCCCCAGCAGAGCCGCCTTGTCCACCGAGCTGTGGGCCTGCGCCGAAGCGTACACGACGAGCGGCCGCTCTTCGTCCTGCAAGCCCTTTCCCGCGAGCGAGTACCGGGTGGCGCGCTCGCGCGCACAGATGAGAGCCACCAGCGTGGAGGTGGAGGCGGTATCCTGGATGACGCCCTTCCACGCTCCGGAAAGTCCGACCATCTGCCGCAGCCAGTCGGTGACCACTTCTTCCAGCTCGCTCAGCGCCGGGCTCGATTGCCAGGACAGGCCGAGCACTCCAAGCCCGGTGCTCAGATAGTCCCCAAGCACCGAGGACAGCTCTCCGTTCGAGGGGAAGTACCCGAAGAAGCGCGGGTGCTGCCAGTGCGAGAGGCCGGGCACGAGGATCTCCTCGAGATCGCGGAGGACGCCGTCGAACGACTCGGCCTCCTGCGGCGGCGAGACGGGCAGCCGCGCCGCCACTTCTCCCGGTTCCGCCCGCGACATCACCGGAAGCTGCGCGACTTGCGTCCGATAATCGGCGATGAAGTCGACGATCTGATGTCCGCGGCGGCGAAATTCCTCGGGCGTCATGGCGGTCCCTCGATCCGCCCAGCATAACCCGCGTCAGAACTTCAGGAACGGAGACAGCGCCTCGCGCAGGGCGACGGGATGCATCGACAGCAGATCGTTGTGTTGCCCACCGGCGACGGGGACGAATTGCGCCCGGGGAAAGACGTGCGCAAGCTGCTCGCCCATGGCGAAGGGAACCACCTCGTCCTCCGTGCCGTGAATGATCAGCACCGGCAGCGCGATCCCCGCAGCCTTGGACTGGGTGTCGAATCGGTGGCGGACGAAGACGGCGGGAAATGGTAACAGCGGAAAGACCCGCCTCGCCATCGCCGCGACGGACGTGAATGGCGAGATGAGCACGACCCTCGCGCCCAGCCCGCGCTTCGCCATTTCGCAAGCGACGCCGCTTCCCAGCGACTGACCGAGAAGAACGACGCGCGAGGCGTCCACCTCGCGCTCGGTCCGCAACCAGGAAAGCGCGCTCTCCGCCGCGGCATAAGCGCCTTCCTCCGAGGGCCGGCCGCCCGCGATGCCGTAGCCAGGGTACTCCACCGCTAGAACGCCGACGCCGAAGGAACGCAAGAGCGAGATCATCGGGACGGAATCGGCCAGGTCCTCCCCGTTTCCATGAAAGTAGGCGACGACCCTCTTCCCCTCGAAATAGAGGAACGTCGCCCCCGGCGTGCGCACGAGGTTGTCCGGATACGCCGGTTCCCGGCCTCGCGGAGGCGCAGGAAAGATCATCGCCGTCTGCGTGCATCCTCCGACGACCGCGAACGCGAGTACCAGCGCGGCAATCGATCGCAGCGCCCACCGACCCCGCTTCAAGTCACCGTCACTCGCGTGAACTTCCGCTTGCCGACCTTCAATAGGTAGACGCCGGGGGACAGCTTCGCGTTCGGGTCCGATACCCGTTCCCCCTCGACGCTGACTCCGCCCTGCGCGATCAGCCGGCGCGCCTCCGACCCGGACGCGGCGAGCCCAAGCTGCGCCAGCGTCTTCGCCAGCGGGACCGCGTCCGCTCCGGCATCGCGCGACACTTTGCGCTGCTCGACATCCTCGGGGACCTCGCGGCGCTTGTGGACGAGCTCGAACTGCTCCTCGGCGGCCCGCGCCGCCTCGGGGCCGTGGTAGCGCGCGACGATCTCCTTCGCCAGCTCGGCCTTTGCCTTGCGCGGGTGATCGCGACGCAGCGCCTCGATCTCGGCCAGCGATCGCCGGGAGAGCAGCTCGTAGTACCGCCACATCAGCCCGTCGGAGATGCTCATCAGCTTGCCGTACTGCTCCTGCGGCGGCTCGGTGATGCCGACGTAGTTGCCCGTCGACTTGCTCATCTTGTCGCCGACGATCTTCCCGTCCACCTCGCGCGCGTCGATTCCCTCCAGGAGCGGCCCGGTGAGGCAAACCTGCGGCGCCTGGCCGTACTCCTTCTGCAGCTGCCTTCCGACGAGGAGGTTGAAGAGCTGGTCGGAAGAGCCCAGCTCGACGTCCGCCTTCAGGGCGACGGAATCGTAGCCCTGCGCCAGCGGGTAGAGCAGCTCGTGGAGCGCGATGGGGATCTCGTTCTCCCAGCGCTTCTTGAAATCTTCCCGCTCCAGCATGCGCGCCAGCGTGTACCGGGCCGCGAGCTTGATCAGCCCCGCCGAGCCCAGCGCGGTGAGCCATTCGCTGTTGAAGCGCACCTCGGTCCGCGCCGGGTCGAGGATGCGAAACACCTGCTTCTTGTACGTCTCGGCGTTCACGGCGATCTGCTCCTCGCTCAGCGGCGGCCGCGTCGAGTTGCGGCCGGTGGGATCGCCGATCATCCCGGTGAAGTCGCCGATCAGGAAGATGACGGTGTGGCCGAGATCCTGGAATCGGCGCATCCGCTCCAGAGGGACGGTGTGGCCGAGGTGAAGATCGGGCGCGGTGGGATCGAATCCCATCTTCACCCGCAGCGGCACCTCCTTCTCGTAGGAGGCGCGCAGCTTCCTCATCAGATCTTCGCGGGTGTGCACGTCGACCGCGCCGCGCGTCACCTCCGCGAGCTGCTCGTCCGGCGTCGCCTTGCGCAGCACCGAGCTCATTGCGCAAGCCTCTGCTGCACGCGGGTGATGTTGCGCGCCCGCCCGCTGGCGTCGTCGATTTCGACGATGGCGCCCTGCAGATGCACGTCGCCTTGCGCGAGATCGAAGGGCGAGTGCCTCTGCGTGAGGAACCGCTCGATCGCCGTCTCCTTGCGAAGGCCAATCACGCTGTCCCACGGACCGCACATGCCCACGTCGGTGATGTAGGCAGTCCCTCCGCGCAGCACGCGCTCGTCGGCAGTCTGGATGTGGGTATGCGACCCGAGGACGGCGCTGACGCGGCCATCGAGGTAGTGCCCCATGGCGTTCTTCTCGCTCGTCGCCTCGCAGTGCATGTCGACGAGCACGCAGCGCACGCCTTCCGCGCGCATGGACGCGATCAGCCGATCCGCCGTGCGGAACGGGCAGTCGAGCGGCTTCATGAACACGCGCCCTTCCAGATTGATCACGCCGAGCCGCGCGCCCGACGCCGCGCTGAGCACCGCGTGCCCCCGTCCAGGCGCGCCTTCCGGATAGTTCGCCGGCCGGAGCTGCCGGGAGTCCGCGCGTTCGAGGTAGGGAGCGATCTCACGCTTCGCGAAGGTGTGGTTCCCGCTGGTCAGCAGATCCAGTCCCGCGCCCAGAAGCTCATCCGCGCTCTCCGGCGTGATCCCGGCCCCGCCGGCCGAGTTCTCCGAGTTGCCGATGCACAGGTCGAGGCCATGGTCCGCGCGAAGTCTGGGCAACAGCTCCCGCACCGCGTTCCGGCCCGGCTTCCCGACGATGTCGCCCACGAACAGGATCTTCATAGGACGGAAACCCACCGCGCTTCCGTGCACACCGCGCCAACCCGGCGGTCATGCTCGCCGACCGGGACCTCCGGCACAAGCTGCGAATCGAAGACCAGTGCGACGCTCCGTCCCTTGTACGCCGACAGCGTGGCGTCGTAGTGGCCCTTGCCACGGCCAAGGCGTCTGCCGGCCGCGTCGACCGCCATCGCCGGAACGACCAGGAGATCGATCCCGGCGAGCGCCACAGGAGAACCGGTGGGTTCCTCGACGCCCAGCGCTCCTGCGACGAATACGCCCGCTGAGCGCCGGAACTGCAGCGCACGATCTCCGGGAACGACCGCCGGGTAGCAGACCTCCACTCCAGCGTCGTGCAGCGCCGCCGCCACCGACGCCGTCCCGCACTCCGAGGGGAGGGCCCGGTAGAGGGCCACCATCCGTGCTCGACCCTGCAGCGCGTTCGCCAGCAGCCTTTCTTGCGCACTGACCGACGCGGCAACGAATTCCGGCGACCCCGGCTTGGGAATTCCCGCGCGCACGCGCGCCCGCAGCTCCCGCTTCTGGTCGTCGAGAGAAGGCATGCAAAAAAGCGGGAGCCGGCTTGCGCAAGCCGGCTCCTCCAGAAAAAACCCCCGCCTCGGCCGTGTGGGCAGCGTCGATGGTGCCCTGCGCTATGGCAGGTGGGATCCCTGTTTTCCCGCTTCAGGCTTCCCCGTTGACCGCGCGGGGCGCGGCGGGGGCTTGCACACCACGGAATTCTCGGGACCCCTGGATACAGCTATCGGGCACGAGGTCAGCTATCCATCACGCAATCCAGGCAGGGGAAGCTTCGAGGCCCTGCGCAATTCCTCCTCTTGAGAGAAGTCTGGGGCGACCTGCGGCCGGTGTCAACGCAACATTGCGCACACCCGGGAGCACCCGTAGAGTGATCGACATGGCCGCCCCCCTGCTCGCCGTGCCGGCCGCCACCGCGTCCCCGTGAACAATCCGCGATTCGGCAAATACGAGATCGTCCAGCTCCTCGGCCGCGGCGGCATGGCGGAGGTGTACAAGGCGCGCGCGGTGGAGGGGCCGCGCAAGAACCAGCTCGTCGCCTTGAAGCGGCTCACCCCGCGGCTCGCCAGCGACCCCGAGGCGGTGGACCTGTTCTGCGGCGAGGCCGACGTGTCGGCGATGCTCAAGCACCCGAACATCGTCGAGGTGTTCGAGGCGGGGGTGGTCGGCGAGGTCTACTACCTGGCGATGGAGTACGTGGACGGCCGCGACCTCGCGCTGATCCTTGCCCGCTGCCGGGAGCGGAGGATCTTCCTCCCGGTGCACTTCGCGGTGCACATCGCCAAGGCGACGCTCGATGCGCTCGCCTACGCGCACGCAGCGCGCGGACCCACCGGTCTGCACCTCAACATCGTGCATTGCGACGTCTCGCCCTCGAACCTGTTCATCTCCCGTCTCGGCGAGATCAAGCTGGGCGACTTCGGCATTGCCAAGGTGCGCTCGCTGGGCGACGGAGACCAGGCCGGCACCCTGTGGGGCAAGCTCGCCTATCTCGCGCCGGAGCAGCTCGAGCGGCGCCCGCTCTCGCCGCAGGTAGATCTCTGGGGAGCCGCCACCATCCTGTACGAAGCCCTGACCAACCAACGCGCCATCCGTGGCGCGGACAACGACCAGATGCAGGAAGCGTTGCGGGCGGGGCGGATTGCCGGGGTGGAGTCGCTGCGGCCCGACATCCCGACCGGGCTGGGCGACGTGGTGCACCGCGCACTGCAGATCGACCCGGCCTCGCGCTACGCCAGCGCGCAGGAGTTCGCCGAGGCGCTGGAGCCATTCCACGACGAAATCTCCGGGGGCGCGCTCGGGATCGCTTCGGTCGTACGCGGGCTGTTCAGGAGCTGAAACTCCTTCTCGCCTGCGCCACGATGTCGGGCAGAACGGCGCAAACCCGATCGATCTCCTCCTCGGTGTTCCCGCTCCAGAGCGAAAACCGGATGGCTCCGCGAGCGAGCGCCGGCGAATACCCCATGGCCAGCAGCACGGGCGACGGCTCCAGCGAGCCGGAGCTGCATGCGCTCCCCGTGCTCGTCGCAATGCCCGCGAAGTCGAGGGCGGCGAGCAGCGTTTCGCCGTCGCAACCCTCGAAGGCCACGTTCGCCGTGTTGCACACTCGCGACGCCCCCGCCCCGGCAACGCGCGCACCCGGAATCTCCCGCGCCGTCGCCTCGAGGCGATCCCGCAGGGCGGTCAGCCGGGGCGCAACCGACGGCTGCTGCGCGCTCGACAGGGCAAGCGCCGCACCCATCCCGACGATGCCGGCCACGTTTTCCGTTCCAGCGCGCCGGCCGCGTTCCTGATGACCGCCGCTCTGCACCGCGAATACTTTCGTCCGCGTAGCCACAAGCCCGACGCCCTTCGGGCCCCCGATCTTGTGCGCCGACAGGCTGATCAGGTCCCAGGGGAAGTCGAGCCCCACCTTCCCGGCCGCCTGGACGGCGTCGACGTGCAGCGGCACTCGATGCTCGCGGCAGATCGCCGCGATTTCGCGAATCGGGAAGATCACGCCGGTCTCGTTGTTCGCCGCCATCACCGAGCACAGCGACGCGCCGGGGAGCGCGCGCCGCAGCGCATCGAGGTCCAGCTCACCGGACCCGAAGACAGGAACGCGCACGCATTCGGGCACGCCCGCGCACGCTCCGAGCACCGCCGGGTGCTCCACTGCGGTCGTGACGACCTTGTGCGGTCGCGTTCCGAGGATCGCGAGCGCGTCGGCCTCGGTTCCCCCCGAAGTGAAGATGACGTCGCGCGGCGCGCATCCCAGTGCTTGCGCGCACCGCTCCCGGGCCGTGTCGACGAGGGCGCGGGCGTCCTGCCCGGGTTTGTGGACCGAGGAAGGGTTCGCGAAGAAGTCGGCCAGCGCCGGCGTCATCTCCGCCATCACCTGCCGCGACAGCGGGGTGGTCGCGTTTGCGTCCAGGTAGATGGCCGAAGGGCTCACGGCTCCAGCGGTACGAGCGGAATCCCCGGCCCTGGCCGCAGATGGAACGCCTTCAGGAACGTCGCGAAGATGTCGGTCGCGAGCAGATCCGGCGATCGCCCGCGCAACGGCACGCGCGCCCCCGCCATCGCACCGTGTCCACCGGCGCTCCCGCCGAGCGGCGCGCAGACTTCCCGCACCAGCTTGCCCGCGTTGACGCGCCGGTCGTTCAGGCGGAGCGAAAGATACAGCTCACCCTTGTATGACCCGGTTGCAAGCGACCAGCGCAGCCCCTCGAGGCTGACCAGCTTTTCGGCGACTTCCGGAACGATCTCGGGGACGTAGACTTCACCCATGTCCACGACCACGGCCTCCCCGCCGCCGTGGAGGCGGGCGCGCTCGTAGGCGAGGTGATAGGCGGCGAAATACCGGGCCGGCACCGACGGGTGCTCGATGCGCGACAGCGCAGGTTTGTCGATGAGGGGAAAGAGCCAGTTGTAGCAGTCGATGTCCGCCGGCTCGTACTCGCGTCCGAGGTCCCGAGTGTCGCTCTTGATCCCGTAGAAGAGCGCCGTCGCAAGATGCGGGTTCGGAATCAGCTTCGCCGCCCGCAGATATTGCGTGACCATCGTCGAGGTCGCCCCCGCCGGCCCGCCCACGTCGTGGAACGCCGCCATCAGCGACGCCGGTCGCGCCGGGTGGTGGTCGATGACGAGCTGCGGCAGCTCCGACGAAGCGAGCGAGTAATTACCGACCTCGGGCTGCGTGTCGACGAGGCAGACCAGGTCATGCGATTGATGCTCGATCCGGGAGACGGGCTGGATGCCGAGGTGCAGCACTTTCAGCATCGCCTTGTTCTCGGCGCGGCCGATGATCCCGCCGTAGGCGGTGGTCGTGGACACCCCCGCGGAGTGTGCGAGCAGGTAGGCAAGCCCACAGGCGCTCGCCACGGCGTCGGGGTCCGGGTTGTCGTGCGTCAGGATCAGGGCACGATCGTGACCCTTGGCGACCTGGAGGAGCTTCCGCAACCGGTCGCGGATCAGGAACTGGGACGAAGCGAGATCTGGGGGCCGGTCGCTTTCGCGCGGCGAGGGGGCATTGCCCATGGATGTGGCGGCTACCTTAGCTGCGGCGGGGGAGGGTGGCAACGCGGGAGCGGCGGGGCTGTCGGGAAGTCTCCTCCCTCAGGCGCTTGAGCCGCAGCAGGCACGCCCGGTTGCCTTCGGGCGGGATCTCGAGGAAGCCCGGAACATCGCGAAATCGCGGGTCATTCACGAGGCGGCGGAAAGCGACTGGCCCGATTTCACCCTTGCACACGTGCTCGTGCCGGTCGACGCGGCAACCGAGAGGCTTCATCGAGTCGTTGAGGTGGAACGCCTTGAGGAGTCCGATGCCCAACATGTGGTCGAATTGCTTGAACGTTTCGTCGTATCCGCGATTGGTCGACAGGTCGTATCCGGCAGCGAACACATGGCACGTGTCCATGCAGATGGCGATGCGCTCCGGGTTGCGGACGCGGTCGCGGATCTCCCTGAGCTCCTCGAACGTCCGCCCCAACGTGGTGCCCTGACCGGCGGCCGTTTCGAGTAGGACGATGCACCGGCCCTTGTGCGCGGCGAACGTCCGATCGAGAGCGTCGGCGACCGCGCGCAGGCCGGCTCCGGTATCGACGCACGATCCCGGATGGACCACCAAATACGGCGCTCCGATCAGATCGCAGCGCCGCAGCTCATCCGTGAAGGCTTCGATCGACTTCTCGCGGAGATCGCCGGGGCCGCAGCCGAGATTGATCAGGTAGCTGGAGTGGACAGTGGGGAAGAATCCGGCTGCTTTGGCGGCTGCGCGCACCAGTCCGGCGTCCTGCGGGGTGATCTCCCTGGATCGCCACATGCGGCTCGACTTGGTGAAGATCTGCACGGCCTCGGCGCCGTCGGCGAGCGCGCGGGGATAGGCTTCGTGCAAGCCGCCTGAAGTGGATTCGTGCGCCCCGAGCCGCATGGCGGCGGGTCTATAACAGCGAGCTGTACAGCCTCAAGACATAGCCGCAAAGCCTGTCTTTGAGTCCGGTAGCGGCTACTCGCTGGCAGCGCGACGCCGGGAGGTCTCGTCCCACTTCGGCAGGAAGAACTTGAACGCGTTGTCGAGCGCGTTGTCCATGCTCTCCATCATCACCTGGCCGAACTGGCTCGCGTTCAGGCGGAGCGCGTCGTAGTACGTCTCGCGGTCCATGCTGTGGATCACGAGCGGCATGTAGCCGGCGCGGATGAGGATCAGGTTCATCATCATGCGCCCGACCTTCCCGGAGAGATCGGAGAAGGGGAAGATCTCCATGAAGCGATGTTGCGAGTACGTGGCCTGCTTGAACGGGTGCATGCGGAGGAACTCTTCGCTCTCCATGAAGTGGAAGAGCTGCTCCAGCGCGGGCTGGATCTGCACCGGCTGCACGATGTCGTGGAAGTACGTGCGGTGGAGCGGCATGTCGCGTCGGAACTGGACCGGCGTGCGATTCGGCAAGTTGCCGTACAGCACCTCGTACAGCTTCTTGACGAGCGCAAGGCTGTACTTGACCTGCTTCGCCTTGGCTTCCTGCTTGATGAACTCGATGGCGTTCAGCTGGTTCCGGACTTCGGTGAAGGGATGGACCATGCTCGAGTCCACCATTCCGGGGTTCGGGTCCAGCGCCTGGCGCAGCTCGGCATGGGTCAACACCATGCCTTCGAGCGCGCACTCATGGTAGATCCACGACAGCTCGTACTTCTCGAGAAAGTCTTGGGTTTCCCGCGGGCGCTCCCGCATCAGCTCCCGTACGTCCTCGGTGCGGTCATCGAGGTCCAGGTACTGGGTCCGGCTCATGCTGCTGCGCTCCTTTGCCGTGCGAACTCAGCGATTTAGCTTGCTCGTAGAGCGGTCAGGCTAGCAAGTTCGCGGATGAGTCGTCAATGGAAAATTCGGCTGCGGTGGTACGCCTTCCTGCTACATGGGGGCGACCCGCCCGCTTTCCGGACGACCACGCCCCCGATTCGCCTGTACGTTGAGCGAACAAGGCCCTTCATCGCGACATTCCGTCGCGATATGAAGAAGTTACGATGCAGCGCGTCACGTCATGTACCGCACGGATTGGGCACATTCACGCGTTGCTCGAGCCTGTAGGTGAATAGGGACCTGTCCCTACCTGGCGACGGCGCGCTTCCCGTTCGCTTCCGCCTGCGCTGGCGCATCCACGGGCGTGAGCCACTCCGCATACCGCGGCTCGAGCCCGCGCACTGCGCGGAAGAACGTCGCCTGGATTTCGCGGGTGATCGGGCCCATCTCGCCCGCCCCGATGCGCCGATCGTCGACCTCGCGGACGGGCGTGATCTCCGCCGCCGTGCCGCACATGAACGCCTCGTCGCCGCAGTAGAGATAGTCGCGGCTGAAGCGGCGCTCCTCCACCGGAATTCCCTTGTCCTTGGCGATGCGAAGGATGGACTCGCGCGTGATCCCTTCGAGGATTCCTCCCGCGACCGGCGGCGTGTAGAGGACGCCGTCGCGGACGAGGAAGACGTTCTCTCCGGTGGCCTCGCCGACGTATCCCTGCTGGTCGAGGAGGATCGCTTCGTCGTATCCCGCCATCAGCGCCTCGCGCTTGGCGAGGACGCCGTTCAAGTAATGGCCGGTGACCTTCGCGCGCGTCGGGTCCGAGTTCATGTGCATGCGCGTGTACGAGCTGATCTTGACCCGGATGCCTTTCTTCAGCCCCTCGTCGCCGAGGTACGCGCCCCAGTACCAGGTGGCGATGCAGAGGCGCACCGGGTTGACGGCGCCCACGCCCATCAGCCCGTCCGCGTAATAGGCGATGGGCCGCAGGTATCCCTCGTTCATCTTGTTCGCGACCATCACCTGCTTGCAGGACTCGAAGACCTGCTCCTTGGTAAAGGGCATCTCCATCAGGCAGATCTTTGCGCTCTCGAAGAGGCGGCGGACGTGCTCGCGGAGGCGGAAGATCGCTCCGCGACCGTCGGGCTGCGGATAGCAGCGGATGCAACGTCGGGCGCTCTTAGCACGCCGGCGCCAGGTAATGAAAGATGCAGCGCTTCAGATCAACCGCCAAGCACGCCATGCACGCCGAGCAGAGCGCTTGGGGCGGGCACGCACATCCCCAACCTTGGCGTGCTTGGCGTGCTTGGCGGTGAAGCTTTTAGCTTGGCAGTGGGGGGATTGGGGCGAGGAGGCGCTGGAGGGTGGGAAGCTCGTCGAGGAGCTCTTCCTTCGCCGAGCGCACGACGCTTTGCAGGGCGCGCTGGCTGGGCAGAAGCGCGAGCGGCGACAGCGTCTTGCGAAATGCCTTGTACACGTGCGCGTAGGGCCGGTTGCGCGTCACCGCCGGAGCGGCGACGCTCTGCAGGGGGAGCCAGAGCGGCGTCATCAACCGCGGCGCGAACCCGTCGAGGGCGAAGATCACGACGTTCCGGCTGCCGCTGCCGGGAAGCCCGGCGCGCTGCACGTGCTGCCAGGCCGTTCGCACGGGCACATTGTCGACCACGCCGCCGTCGCAGAGGCGGAGCAGATCGTGTCGCTCGAGCAGACCATCGAGCAGCTCGCGCATGCGCGGATCGTCACGCAGCACGTCGTAGTGGATCACGCCCGGGACGCTGGCCGAGAACCCGGCAGCGTCGATGGCGTCGGCCTGGCGCGTCTCCTCGGAGGCGCCGAACACGAGGCGCGTCGTGATCCGCGGGATCCGCGCAAGCTCGGAGATCGCCGCCGTGAGCCTCTGCACGTTGCGGTGCAGCGCGCGCACGCCCCAGCGCGAAGGATCCGGATCGGGCACGCCGAGCATCGACTCGTACTCCTCGAGCGGGCGGGGAAGCTTGCCACGGCGGATCCCGGTGACGGTGACGAGCAGGGGGATCGGCAGGTCGGACATCCGCACCGGCGAGCCGTCCGGGTGGCGGAACCAGTGCCCGATCGCTGCCCGCAGATGGAGACGCAGCGGACCGGGCAGGCCGTAGACGCTGGGCTGCGGCACCAGGCGGAAGATCTTCCGGTAAGTGAGGTCCTGGAGGATTTCCGGGATGCGCGCCAGGTCGAAGCGGCGCTCCCGCGCGCGAAAGAGCCCGAGGATCGCTCCCATCGAGCTGCCGGCGATCAGCGCCGGCTGCAGCCCGGCGGCCTCCAGCAGGGCAAATGCAGCGAGGTGCACGTACCCGGTGCCGCCTCCGCCGCCGCAGACGAGCACGAGATGGCGCTCGCGCACTTCGCGATCGAGCCGATCCGCCGGCAGCCGATGGCCGAGCTGCTGCGCCACCTGCTCCAGCGCCGCCGTGGCGATCCGGTACGACTCGCGCGCTGCGGGGAGTAGCTCGTGTGGCGCCGCCAGCATCGGCCGCTGCGGATCGAGCAGCGGCCAGAGCACCTGGACCAACTGCTCGCGAAACGGGCGCAGGATGGCGGCCACCGCGACGTCGCGGCCGTCGGGCGCCCGCACGTGCCAGCAGCGGCTCAACGCCAGCGCGTAACGGATGGCGGTTTCGTCGCGTTCGTCGAGGCGACCGCGCGCCGCCACCGCCGCCCGCGCGAGCTGGGCCTCCATGGCGGTGACGGGGCCGACCTCCGCGAATCTCTCTTGCAGCAGGGTCATGCGGAGGTGCGCTCGCGCACGACGCTCATGCGGCTCCCAGGACGCGCAAGAAGGCCTGGCGGATGCCGGCCGCCGTGCGCTGGTAGTCGGAAAGCAGGTCATCTCCCGCGCGCGGCCCCGAGTACCCCATGCGGCGGGCGAGGCGGAGAAGCTCGGCGCCGCCCTCCGGCAGGCGATCCACCGAGCGATCGCGGACGATCCGCAGGCGCGATTCCAGCCGGCGGAGGAAGCGGTAGCCGCGGGCGAGCGGCGCGTGGTCCTGCGCGGCCAGATGGCCATGCTCGAGCAGCAGGCCGAGCGCCTGCGGCGTGTTCGCCGATCGGATCTGCGGATCATCCGCGCCGTGGGCGAGTTGGAGGAACTGGACCGCGAACTCCACGTCGACGAGCCCTCCGCGCCCCAGCTTGGAATTGTACCGGCCGGGAGATTCGTCGGCAATTTCGCGCTCGATTCGCTCGCGCATGGAGAGCAGCTCCTTCGCGGCGGCGGCGCGATCGATCGGCCGGTACACGCTCGGCTCGATGACCTGCGCGAATGCGCGCTCGAACAGCGCCTCGTCGCCGGCGACGGGGCGGAGGCGGAGCAGGGCCTGCCGCTCCCAGAGTCGAGCCTCGCGCCCGTGGTAGGAGGCGAGCGCGTCGAACGAAACCACCAGCGGACCCGCGCTGCCGCTCGGGCGGAGCCGGGTGTCGATCCGATAGAGGAATCCTTCCCGCAGCGGCAGGGTGAGGTGGCTGATCAGCTTCTGCGCGATCCGCGCAAAGTATTCGTGGTTGGCGCCATGCTCACCGGCGCTGGAATAGAGGAAGAGGAGGTCGAGATCGGAGTGATAGCCGAGCTCGCGGCCCCCGAGCTTCCCCAGCGCGAGCACGACCATCTCGGCATCGCGCTTGCCGTAGCGCTTCTCGATCTCCGCTTCGACGGCGAGCGCGCCGGCGACGTCGTGCAGCGCGATGCGCAGCACCTCCTCGTTGCGGAAGCGGCGCAGCTCGGTGAGCGCCGCCTCCACGTCGAGCGGCGAAAGCGGCCGCAGCCGGTTGGCGAGGTCGTCGCGCAGATCGGCGCGCTCGCGCACGAGGGCAGCAGCGCCGCGCAGGACGAGCTGGTCGATCAGCTCCGGATGTGTCAGGAGCTGCCGCGACAGGTAGTCGCTGGAGCCGAAGAGCGAAATGAGCAGCCTCGTGGTGCGCGGGCTCTGCGCGAGCAGCTCGCTGGTGGCATGGGGATGGACGGGTCCGCCGTACAGGTCGGCGAGGTGCCGCAAGGCCTGATCGGGATCGGGCGCCGCGGCGAGCTCGGTGACCAAAGCGGCGCCGAGCGGCTGCGCCTGCTGGAACGGGGTGCCGCGCTTTTGAGCCAGCCGCGCCAGCTCCTCGGCGCTCGCATCCGGCTGATCGAATCCCAGCTCCGCCAGCGCTGCCGCGCGCTGCTCGGGGGTGGCGTCCGGATCGGCGGCCGCCGCGGCACGCGGATCCTCGGAAGGGCCGCTTCCGGAAGCGACGCGCAGCAGATCCTTGAACCGCGCCTCGACGCGGCTGCGGTGCAGCGCAAGATCAGCGCTCATCGCGGATGCGTCCTGGTAGCCGGTGCGGCGCGCGAGCCGCTGGTTCTCGCGAACGTCCTCCGGCATCGAGTGCGTCTGTCGCTCGGCGAGCATCTGCACGCGGTGCTCCAGCCGCCGCAGGACGACGTACGCCTCGGCCAGCTCGTCGCGGTCGCGGCTGGAGATCAGGCCTGCATAGAGCAGGCGATCGAGCGCCTTCATCGTGCCGCGCACGCGCAGGTTGGGATCGCGGCCGCCGTGCAGGAGCTGCAGCGCCTGTACGAAGAACTCGATCTCCCGGATGCCGCCGCGGCCGAGCTTGAGATCGATGCCCGGCGCCCGCGCCGCTTCCTTCTCGGCGCGCGCCTTGAGCTGCCGCATCTCGTCGATGGCCTTGAGGTCGAAGTACTTGCGGAACACGAACGGGACGAGCCTGCGCAGCGCGTCCTCGCCGGCGTCCAGATCGCCTGCGATTGGGCGGGCCTTGAGCAGCGCGAAGCGTTCCCAGGCGGCTCCCTG
Organism: Deltaproteobacteria bacterium; assembly: GCA_005879535.1. Lineage (NCBI taxonomy): Bacteria > Pseudomonadati > Myxococcota > Myxococcia > Deltaproteobacteria bacterium. Next base: position 26,550 of record VBKI01000065.1, read on the forward strand.
GGACTCGTAATAGAGCTCGAGGCCGCGGATGGCGTTGACGATGGGTCCGCTGCGCCCCTCGGGCCGCAGATCGAGATCGACGCGGAAGACGAATCCGCCTTCGGGCGTCGCACCCGGAGAACCCACCGACGCCGTGACGGCTTCCGCGAGCCGGGCGTAGAAGGCGAAGTGATCGATCGGATTGGCGCCCTGCGTCCGTCCATCCTTGTCATAGACGTAGAGGACGTCTGCGTCGGAGGAGAAGTTCAGCTCCTCGCCGCCCAGCTTTCCCATCCCGAGGACGCAGAAACCCGAAGGACCGCCGGCGCTGCGCTCCGCCGGAGGCCCGTGCAGCGCGCAGAGCCGGCGGTAGTGGAATTGCACCGCCGCCTCGAACGCGCGCTCGGCGAGGCGGGAGAGATCCCGGGTCACGTCGGGGATGGAGGCGCCCGAGAGATCGTTGAGGGCAATCCGCAGCATCTCGACCTGCTTGTGGGCGCGCAGCCGGCGCGCGAACGAGACGCCGTCCTTGCAGCGAGAGGCGCGCAGCGGAGCGGGTCGTTCCGGGAACTGGCTCGAGGCGAGCAGATCGAGGAGGCGAGGGCGGGCGGCGATGATCTGCGCGAGAAACCTCGATGCCGCGCTGATCCGGACGAGCGGCGCAAGCGCCTTGCGTGAAGCGGCTCCGCCGTACCGATCCTTCCGCGAGGAAAGGGCGCGAACCGAACCTGCGAGCGCTCCATCCGGGTCGGCGCTCGCGGCGCAGAGCGCGAGGAGCTCCGCGGCCGGCAACCCGGTTTCCGCCGGAATGCGGGCCCCGAGCCGCTCTGCCCGGTCGGCGTCCTCCCAGCCGGGCGCCGGTTGCGTTCGCGAGGTTCCGTGCACGGCTCCCGAGTGTAGCAGCGGCCCAGCGATTGCCGCGCCAAACCCGCGTCGCTATGCTCAAATTCATGGTGTCGCCCAGGGGACGCGAGGCGCTCGCACCAGAGACGTTTCGTCCCTGGATGGCGCTGCGCACCGTCGTCATGGGCGCGGCGACGCTCTGGATCGCCGTGTTCCTGGCGCTGGCCTTGATGCAGGGCGCGACGCGGTCGTCGTTCTTCTCCGCCGCGTTCTTCGTGGTGCTCTTCACCGCCTGCTCGTTCTTCTACAACCGCCTGGCGTTCACGGTGACCGACACCGGCCTCACCGTGCGGACGGTGGCCGCCGAGCGGACGGTTTCCTTCAGCGACATCCTGCGCGTCGACGTGGTGCCCGGCCTGCTCGGGACGTCCTACGCGGTCCGCACGCGCCTCGGGTCGCTGACGTTCTCCTCGCTTCTTGCGGGGCACCAGCGCCTCTGCGACTTGATCGTCCGCGGCGCCCGACTCAGTTAGCGCGGGCCGCCGAAGGCGGCTTAGGCGATATGCTGTTGCTGGCTGTTTCCGCGAAGGTGGAAACAGCCTTGAAAAGCCAATGCGCGCGGCCGTCGTCCTGCTGATCCTCTCGATCGGGTGCAAGCGCGACCCTGCGTACGTAGTGCATCGCACGAGCGGTCCCATGGCCATCGACGGGGTGCTCGCGGAATCCGGCTGGGGCAGGGCGGAAAAAGCGGGTCCGTTCGTGCGCAGCCTGGACGGCAAGCCCGCGACCGCGGCGACCGAGGCGCGGCTCCTCTGGGACGACGACCATCTGTATGTCGCGTTCCTCTGCGAGGACGCGAACGTCTCCGGCGCGTTCTTCAAGGACGACGAGAAGCTCTACACCTCCAACGTCGTCGAGATCTTCCTCAATCCTTCGGGCGACGGCTCGCACTACGACGAGATCGAAGTGGCGCCGACAAATGCCCTGTTCGATGCGAGCTTCGCCGGAGGACCACGCCAAGGCATGGATCTGTCCTGGTCGTCGCGCGCGCGGCATGCCGTGCACGTGGACGGGACGCTCAACGACCCGCGCGACGTCGATCGGGGATGGACAGTAGAGCTGGCCATTCCCTTCGCCTCGCTCACCGGCATGCCGAAGCCGCGGCCGCAGCGCGGCGACCGGTGGAGGTTCAACCTGTACCGGCTGCGGCAGGGTCCCGGGCAGGCGGGGGAAGGACAGGCCTGGTCACCGCCGATGCGCGGCGACTTTCACGCACTCGATCGATTCGCCACGCTGCGGTTCGAGGATTAACGCCAGCTTGCGACTCGAAGCGTTCGCCCGTCGCTTTCCGCTACGATCGCGCCGGTCGCGGTGAGAAAATGCTGACCCGGTGTGCGCACGAGCACCTCTTCGTTCGGGAACCCGAACCGGTTGCCGGCGCCGACCGAATAGACGGTGAACGCCGGCGCCACACGGCGAAGGAACGCTTCTGTGCTGCTCGTCCGGCTGCCGTGGTGCGGCGCCTTGAGAAGCTGGGCGCGAATCTCCGCGGTCCCTTGCGCCAGGTCCGCCTCCGCCAGCGCCTCGACATCTCCTGCGAAGAGCGCCGCAACGTCGCCGTGGACGAGGCGGAGGACGATGGAATTGTCGTTCAGCGACCATTCCGGCTCGAACCGCGAGGCGACCTCTATGCGCACGCCGCCGAGCACCCGATCATGGGGATCGCGCACCGGAATCCTGCGCTCCGCCGCCCGAGTGCGCACCGCGGAGGCGATGGCATCGCGCTCCGGCGTCATCCACAGCTCGCCCACCGGCATGCGGTCGAGCACGGTCAACAGGCCGCCGGCATGGTCGGGGTGCGGATGCGTGAGCACGACGACGTCGAGGCGGCGGATCCCGAGCTCGGCCAACGCGGGGACGACGTCGCGTGCGCCGGGATCGAACTTTCCCGGCCAGCGCAGGTCGCCGCCGGCATCGATCAACATCGAGGCGCCGCCCGGGAACTGGACCACGGCGGAGTCTCCCTGGCCCACCGCGAGGAAGGTGATGGTCATCCCGTTCCGGGCGGAAGCGAGCGCCGCGCGCATGCCCGCGACCAAGGCGAGCAGCGCCCAGGGAACGAGCGCGAAGCGGAAGCTCCTCCGCGTGCAGAGCGCCACTCCGCCATACCAGAGGAGGCACGCGAGCAATCCCGGCGCGGCGATGACGATGGTGGCGAACGGCAGCGAGGCGAAGAAATGCGACGCCGCCAATGTCGCTCCGGCGAGCACATCCGCGATCCACCACAGGATCACGAGATCGAACGGAACGAGAAGCGTGGCGATGGGGATGGCCGCCAGGCCGGGGAGGAGCCCCAGCGCGTTTGCCGCCACCGAGACGAGCGAAAGGCGATGGAAGGCCGCAGCCAGCAGCGGCGCGGTGCAGAGTGCGGCGGCGGCCGTCGCGCAGGCGAGGCCGAGGAGGTGCTCGAGGAAGCGCCGCCACCAGCGAGCGCCGGTTGGCGGAAGCGGCAGCGGGAGCAGGTCGCGGATGGGACGGGCCAGGAGGATGAGGCCGGCGATGCCGGCGATGGAAAGCTGCAGGGCGAGATCGTGTGCCGCCGCCGGATCGACTGCCGCGCAGGTGGCGGCAGCGAAGGCCAGCGTGGTCAGGGAGTCCGGGCGCCGCGCCAGCGCCGAGCCGAGGAGGCCGACGCATGCGCCGGTGCCGGCGCGGATCGCCGGCCATGGCGAGCCGAGCAGCAACACCTCGAATGCGGCAAAGGGAAGAGCGGCAGCGGCGGCAGCGACACCCGCGCCCATCCGGTCTGCCCACGGCGTACGCAGCCACGCCCGCCTCGCCAGCTCGCGGACCAGCAGCGCCACCACCGCGAGGTGCAGCCCGGAGCTCGCGAGCAGGTGCACGAGCCCGCTCGCGGCCATCTCGTCCTCCACTTCGCGGGACAGGCCGGTCCGGTCGCCGACCGCCAACGCGGTCACCAGCGCGGCCCGCTCCTTCGAGGTGCAGGTCGCCGCGGCGCGCTCGGAGAATCTCGCTCGGAGCTCGTCGAACCATCGCCAGATGCGTGGGCCGGGCTGCAGGACCTCGACGACCTCGGCGCTTCCTTCGACCCCGATGCCGCTCGCCGCGAGCTGCGCGCGCCGATCGCGGCCACCGGGGTTCAGCCGTCCCGGCGGAACGTGCACTTGTCCGAAGAACCGTGCCCGATCGCCGCGATGTACGGCGAGCCCGCGCAGGCGGAGCGAGATCAGTCCCTCGGGAACCCGGACGATTCCAGGAGCGACGACGGTCCCCTCGAAATCCTCGGTCAGAGCAAAAGACGAGGGCTGCTCCTGCGCCGCTCCGCGCAAAAGGCCCAGCGCGAGGCCCAATGCGGCGGCCCGCGCAGGACGCCACGAGGCGAACGGCAACGCGGCAAAAGCCCACCACCACTGCGAGGAGATGCCGAAATAGGCGCCGGCAAGAAATGCCGCAGACGCAACCAGCAACGGCCGGACGCCCACGCCCCCCTCCCCCGAAAACCCCTTGCGCCCGAAAATCCGCGTGTGGGCAAATGCCTACATCGACCGCACGCGGGCCGGCCACGCTACACCCCAATTCGGATCGACGTCAAGCCCACCCTTGACTCCGCATGGCGCTGTGTGTTAAAAGCCCCTTCCTATGCAGACTTTCAAGGTCGGCGACAAAGCCGTCTACCCGGGCCAGGGTGTCGGCGAGGTCATGGGGATCGAGCACAAGGACATTGCCGGCCAGCGGCAGTCCTTCTACGTCCTCAAGATCATGGAAAACGGGATGAAAATCCTGATTCCCATCAATAAAGTCGGCTCTGTCGGGCTGCGGTCGCTGATCGACGAAAAGGCCGTCAACAAGGTCTATACGATCCTGAAGCAGAAGGATATTTCGGTCGATTCCGCCACCTGGAACCGGCGGTATCGCGAGTACATGGAGAAGATCAAGACTGGCTCCGTGTTCGAGATCGCCGAAGTGCTGCGCGACCTCTACCTGCTCAAGTTCGACAAGGATCTGAGCTTCGGCGAGCGCAAGATGCTCGACACGGCGCGCAACCTCCTGATCAAGGAACTTTCCCTCGCCAAGGGCGTCAACGAGGACGACATCGAGGGCGACCTGAAAACGATCTTCAACTGCTGACCAGCCGCTGTACAGGCTGCGGGCGTGGGCACCGAGCAAGTGCCTGCGCCCGTGGCGCTTCGAGCCCCTGAAAAGGCGACCCATGCCGCTGCGCGTCTTCAACACCCTCACGAACGAGAAGCAGGAGTTCCGGCCGCTGCGGCCGGGACGCATCGGGATCTACGTCTGCGGCATCACGGTCTACGACCTCACCCATGTCGGGCACGCCCGGATGCTCACGGCATTCGACGTTGCGGTCCGCTTCCTTCGCTGGGCGGGGTGGGACGTCGCCTTCGTCCGCAACTGGACCGACGTCGACGACAAGATCATCCGGCGCGCCAACGAAAGCGGGCAGGATCCGAAGCGGTTCGCCGAGCACTTCATCGAGGAATGCCGCCGCGACATGCGGGCGCTCGGGATCCTGCCGGCTGACGTCGAGCCGAAGGCGACCGATCACATTCCGGAGATGCAGGCGCTGATCGCGCGCTTGATCGAGCGCGGCAACGCGTACGCCTCGCAGGGCGACGTCTACTTCGCAGTCCGCTCCTTCCCCGGGTACGGCAAGCTCTCCAGGCGCAACCTCGACGACCTGCAGGCGGGCGCCCGCGTCGAGCCGGGAGAGCAGAAGCGCGACCCGCTCGATTTCGCTCTCTGGAAGGCCGCGAAGCCCGGAGAGCCCGCGTCGGTGACCTGGGACAGCCCCTGGGGGCCGGGGCGTCCGGGATGGCACATCGAGTGCTCCGCGATGTGCCAGAAGTACCTCGGCACCACCTTCGACGTGCACGGGGGCGGCAAGGACCTGGTCTTTCCCCACCACGAGAACGAGATCGCCCAGAGCGAAGCCGCAAGCGGTCAGGACCTGGCGCGCTACTGGGTCCACAACGGGTTCGTTACGCTCGATGCGGAGAAGATGAGCAAGTCGCTGGGCAATTTCCGCACCCTGCGCGACCTGTTCGCCCACTGGGACGGCGAGGCGCTGCGCGCATTTCTCCTTTCGACGCACTACCGCCATCCGATCAACTTTACGGATGCGGCCCTCGCCGAGGCGGACGGGCGCGTCGAGTACTTCTACGAAACGCTCGCGAAGGGCGACGCATACCTGGCTCAGAAGAAGTTCTCGGCCCCGTCGAACATGGAACTGGCCGAGGAACAGGTGCATCCATTCCGGGAAGCGATGGAGGACGACTTCAACACCGCCGACGCGCTGGCCCGCCTCGAACGCCTCTACAGCACGCTCAACGCCCGCATCGACGCGAAGGCGCGGCCCCCGGAAGTGGCGGCATTGCTGCACACGGCACGCACCCTCTCGCAGGTCCTCGGCGTGGCAGCGCGTGCGCCCCTGGAAGCGATTCGGGAGCGACGGCGGCTCGCGGCGGCGCGGAAAGGAATCGATCCCGTCTGGGTCGAAGAGCGCATCGGCGCGCGGCTCGCCGCGCGCAAGGCGAAGGACTTCGCGCGCGCGGACGCGATCCGCGCGGAGGTCACTGCGCGCGGCCTGGAGCTCCGCGACGGGCCGGGTGGCACCGACTGGCGGGTGCTTCCGTGAACCGGCTGCGGACCGAGCGACTGGAACTGGTGCAGCTGGACCATTCCTGCATCGAGGCCTGGATCGCCCGCGACGCGAACAAGCTGGAAGAGCTGACCGGAGCGCGGTTTCCCGAGCCGGTGGACGCGCCGCCGCTCTTCGACGCCGATCTCCCGCGGATCCTCGACACTCTCGCCGACGGCCGGTCGGCGGGTCCCTGGCTCTTCGTGCTCAGAGACACCCGCGAGCCGGTCGGCGCCGGCGGGACCGCGGCGATGGGCGATGGCACGCTCTTTCTCGGATACTCCATCTGGCCGAGGCACCAGCGGCGCGGCTACGCCTCCGAAGCGGTGATCGCGCTCTGCGCCCACGGGATGTCGCAGCCTGGGGTGAAGCGGCTGCGCGCGACCATTCCGCGGGGCCATCGGGCGAGCGAACGCGTCGCGGAGCGCGCGGGACTCAAGCGGGTCGGCAAGGACTTCGACCCGGACGTGGGCCCGGTGGGGATCTTCGAGCTCTCGCACTAGCTCACTTGTCGAACAGTCGCTGGATCTCCGGCCCGTTGCTCGTGGTCTGCAGCCCGAGCATCAAGAGGATGCGCGCTTTCTGCGGCGACAGGTTGTCGGCGAAGATCGCCCCAGCCTCCTGCAGCGTCTTGCCGCCGCCCTGGAACCCGTAGTTCGGCAGGACGCGCCCGTTCCAGACGCGCGTGCTGATCACCACCGGAATCCCTTTCGAGATGACCTCCTTCACCGCTTCGAACATCGGCACGTTTATGTTCCCCCAGCCGAGCGCCTGGATCACGAGCCCTCGCGATCCAGCGGCCACGGCTGCCCGCACCAGCGCGCCGTCCGCGCCGCCGTACAGTTCGACGATGTCCACGCGCGGGAGGTGCTGGCCCTCTTGCACGCGGAGCGCCACGTGCTGGCGGCGCACCGGGGCGCGGTAGAAGATCACGCGGTCATTCTCCGCCACCCCAAGGAACCCGAAGTCTCCGGATTTGAACGTCTCCACGTCGGAGGTGTGCGTCTTCACCGCCTCGCGCGCGGCGTTGATCTGGTTGTTGAGCGCGATCATCGATCCCATCCGCCGCGCACCTGGAGCAACGCAGATGCGCGCCGCGTTGAGGAGGTTTCGGGGGCCGTCGAAATCCTTCTCGCTCGCGTTCCGTTGGGCGCCGATCAGCACGACGGGCTTTTCGCTGTCGACGGTGAGGTCGAGGAACCACGCCGTTTCCTCCAGCGTGTCGGTGCCGTGCGAGACGATCACGCCGGCGACTTCGGGACGCGCGAGCGCCTGGGCTACCGCCTTCTGCAGCTGGATCCACCGGTCCGGGTCCATGTAAGCGGACGGCACGTTGAACAGGTTCTGCACCTCGATGCGGGCCACCTTCTCGATCTCCGGCACCGTCGCGATCAGGTCCTCGCCGGAGATGGCCGGCACGGGCGCCTTCTTCACCGGGTCGATCTTCATCGCGATGGTGCCGCCGGTAGCGATCAGCCGCACCACCGGCAGGTTCGCCGCGGGCGGCTTCGCCGGCGGCGGCTGCTGAGCCCGTGCCGCGGCGCAGACGAGGAAGAACGATACGGCGAGCAGGCGGGCGATCCGGGAGCGCATGGCCTCACCTCCGAGCAAGAGTTCAGCCCCGCTGTTACACTCGCGCGTCATGCCGTTCAAGCTCCGCAGCGACTATACGCCGCAGGGCGACCAACCCCGCGCCATCGCCGAGCTGACCGCCGGGATCAAGCGCGGCGACAAGCACCAGACGCTGCTCGGGGTGACGGGATCGGGAAAGACGTTCACCGTCGCCAACGTCGTTTCGCAGGTGCAGAAGCCGACGCTGGTGATCGCTCACAACAAGACGCTCGCCGGCCAGCTTTATGGCGAGTTCAAGGACCTGTTCCCGGAGAACGCGGTGGAGTTCTTCGTCAGCTACTACGACTATTACCAGCCGGAGGCGTACGTCCCCTCCACCGACACGTACATCGAGAAAGACTCCACCATCAACGACGAGATCGACCGGCTGCGTCACTCGGCGACGCACTCGCTGCTCACGCGCAACGACGTCCTCATCGTCGCCTCGGTGTCCTGCATCTACGGCCTGGGAACGGCGGAGGCGTACTACGAGCTGAAGGTCGCCGTGCAGACCGGCGAGGAGTACCCGCGGCACAAGCTCCTGCGCGACCTCGTCGAGATCCAGTACGAGCGCAACGACCACGACTTCTCCCGCGGGACCTTCCGGGTGAAGGGCGACACCATCGAGATCTTTCCCGCCTATGAGGAAGAGCGCGCCATCCGGGTCGAGCTCTTCGGCGACATGGTGGAGAGCATCAAGGAGATCGATCCGCTCCGCGGCAAGGTGCTGGGCGCGATCGAGAAGATGTCGATCTTTCCCTCCTCCCACTACGTCACCTCGGGCGAGCGCCGGAAGAGCGCCATCCTGGCCATCCGCGAGGAGCTGCGGGACCGGCTGATCGAGCTGCGGGGTCAGGACAAGCTGCTGGAAGCGCAGCGGCTCGAGCAGCGGACGATGTTCGATCTGGAGATGATCGAGCAGATGGGCTTTTGCAACGGCATCGAGAACTATTCGCGCCACCTGAGCGGCCGCGCCGCCGGCGAACCGCCGCCGACGCTGCTGGACTACTTCCCCAAGGACTTCCTCCTGGTGATCGACGAGTCGCACCAGAGCGTCCCGCAGATCGGCGCGATGTACCGAGGTGACCGGTCACGGAAGGAGACGCTGGTCGAGTACGGGTTCCGGCTCCCCTCGGCGCTCGACAACCGGCCACTGCAGTTCGGCGAGTTCGAGCGGCTGGTCAACCAGACCGTCTTCGTCTCCGCCACGCCTGCGGAGTACGAGCTGCAGAAGAGCGAGGGAGTGATCGTCGAGCAGATCATCCGGCCCACGGGGTTGGTCGATCCCGAAGTGGAGGTGCGGCCCGTCGCGCAGCAGGTGGACGACCTGCTGGAGGAAGTGCGCAAGCGCGCGGCGGCCGGCCAGCGGGTGCTGGTCACCACGCTGACCAAGCGGATGGCGGAGGATCTCACCGAGTACTTCGCGGACCTGGGCGTGCGCGTCCGATACTTGCACTCCGACATCGACACCCTCGAGCGACTGGCGCTGGTGCGCGACCTCCGCCGGGGACTGTTCGACGTGCTGATCGGCATCAACCTGCTGCGGGAGGGATTGGACATCCCCGAGGTGTCGCTGGTGGCAGTGCTCGACGCGGACAAGGAAGGTTTCCTCCGCTCCAGCGTTTCCCTGATCCAGACCATCGGCCGCGCCGCGCGCAACGTCGAAGGGCGGGTGATCCTCTACGCGGACACGGTGACGGCCTCGATGAAGGTGGCCATTGAAGAGACGGGGCGGCGCCGCGCCAAGCAGATCGCCTACAACAAGGAGCGCGGGATCACGCCGCAGTCGGTGAAGCGCGCCATCCTCGACATGGCGATCCACGGAATCGCCTCCGGCGCCGACGAAGCGCTGGCGGGCAAGGATGAGCTGGCGGGCTACCTTCCGGCGGACCGGAAGGACGTTCCAAAGATGGTCGCTCAACTGGAGGCGGAGATGCGCGCCAAGGCCGAGGAGCTCGATTTCGAGGGCGCGGCGATCGTGCGCGACAAGATCCAGGCGATCAAAGACCTCGACCTCGGCATCATGCCCAAGCGTCCGGAAGTGCTGAAGCAGGAAGCGCGCGCCGCGGCGGGTCTGCCCACGCGCCCTGCGGGGCAGAAGCGCCGCGGCCGGCCCAACGGACGCCCCGGATCGCAGCGCCGCTGAGTCATGCTCGCCGAGCAGCTGAAGCAGAAGCTCGATACGCTGCCCACGCAGCCCGGCTGTTATCTCATGAAGGACAAGGCCGGCGACGTCGTCTACGTCGGCAAGGCCGTCAACCTGCGCTCACGGGTCGGCCAGTATTTCCAGGAGCGCAGTGGCGACACGCGCGCGTTCATCCCCTTCCTCGAGGATCTCCTCTCCGACGTGGAGGTGATGATCACTCCCTCGGAGAAGGACGCGGTGCTGCTCGAGAACGAGCTGATCAAGAAGTTCCGTCCGCGCTTCAACGTCAAGCTGCGCGACGACAAGAACTTCATCTCGCTGCGGCTCTCGAACACGCACCCGTACCCGCGGCTGGAGGTGGTGCGCAGGATCCGCAAGGACGGAGCGCGGTACTTCGGGCCGTTCGCCAGCGCCTCCTCCATCCGGGAGACGCTCTCGATCGTCAACCGGCACTTCCAGCTTCGCACCTGCACCGATTCCGTGATGTCGAATCGCCGGCGCCCGTGCCTGCAGTACCAGATCAAGCGCTGCCCCGCGCCTTGCGTGTACAGCGTGCCGCAGGAGGAATACCGGCGCTCGGTCGACGAAGTCGCGCTGTTCCTGGAGGGAAAGGCCGACGAGCTGACCGGCCAGCTCACGGGGCGGATGAAGGACGCCTCCGGCAAGCTCGAGTTCGAGCGCGCCGCGCAGCTTCGCGATCAGCTCCACGCCATCGAGCGCAGCCTGGAGAAACAGCGCACGGTGCTCGGCGACCTCCTCGACCAGGACGTCCTCGGCTTCTATCGCGAGGGTCCGGCGCTGGAGATCCACTTCCTCTTCTTCCGCAACGGGCGGCTCACCGGCGGCCGGAGCTTCGGGTTCGGCAAGCAGGAGTTCCCGAGCGAGGAGCTGCTCTCGAGCTTCCTCGACCAGTACTACGAGTCGGGCGCGTTCATCCCCAAGGAGCTGCTCCTGCCGGTGCACCTCGCCGATGCGGAGATGCGCGAGGTCTGGCTGTCGGAGAAGAAGGGCGAGCGCGTGCGCGTGCACGTGCCGGAGCGCGGCGAGAAGGTGCGGCTGGTGGAGATGGCGATGGAGAACGCGCGCCAGAGCTACGAGGAAAAGGCGCGCTCGCAGAAGAGCCAGCTGGAGGCGCTCACGCGGCTGCAATCGCGGCTGCGGCTGCCGCGGCTCCCGCGACGGATCGAGTGCTTCGACATCTCCACCTTCCAGGGCCAGCTCACCGTCGGCTCGCAGGTCGTGTTCAGCGACGGCGAGCCCGACAAGAGCGGCTACCGGCTCTTCAAGGTGCGCGGCGAGGCGGCCGGAGACGACTTCGCTTCCATGTTCCAGGTCCTTACCCGCCGGCTGAAGCGCGGAATCGAGGAGCAGAACCTGCCCGACCTGCTGGTGGTCGATGGCGGAAAAGGCCAGCTCAACGTCGCGCGCGCGGCGCTCAAGGAGGCCGCGCTTACGCTGCAGGACGTTCCGCTCGCCGGCCTCGCCAAGAGCCGCGTGCTCGAGGACGAGGAGCGGTTCGCCGCCCGCCAGGGTTTTCGCGTCGTCGACGCGTGGGCGACGAGGGCAGGGCCGGAGCCCGAGGTGCCGCAAATCGCCGGCGATGCGGAGACCGGCGCGGCCGTACCACAGCCTCCGCCGCGGCGCGGCCGCTCCCGGCAGAAAGGACGCTTCGTCAAGAGTGACATCGAGCGGAGCCCGGAGCGCGTGTTCCTCCCGGGCCAGAAAAACCCGGTCGTGCTGCGTCAGAACACCAGCGAGCTCCACCTGCTCGCCCGGCTGCGCGACGAGGCGCACCGCTTCGCCATCACTTTCCACCGCAAGCTGCGCCGCGAGCGCAACTTCCGCTCGATGCTGGAGGAGATTCCCGGCATCGGCGACAAGCGCAAGCGCGGGCTGCTCAGCCACTTCGGTTCACTGAGGCGGATTCGTGCCGCCAGCGCGGAGGAGATCGCGGAAGTGGAAGGATTCAACCTCCAGCTCGCCGAACGCGTGCAGCGCTTTCTCACCGCCCAGTCGGCGGAAGCGGAAGCGCACGAGGCCGCGGAAGGCGGCGCGGAGCTGGACGGCGGCGCGCCGCCGGAGGCGGGCCCCGGAAACGGCACGCTGCTGCGCGACCGGGACGACGTCGCGTTCGATGCGGCGGCGGCGGAGCTGGACGCCATCGAAGAGGAAGAGGCGCCTCCGCCCGAGCCGATCGACGCGGAAACTCCGCCGTCGAATTGATCCGCAAGACACTGTTTTTCCTTGCTCGTACAGGACACCTGTCCTACAAGGTCGTCCCTCGCAGGACACGATGCGAAAGGACCGAGAAGGATGAAGCTCTACCCGAAGATCATCCCCGCCATCGCGCGCGATGTGATCGCGGCGCTGATGACGGAAGGCGACATCGAGGTGGAGACGATGCGGGTGGCGGACGCCGAGATGGACATGGCGGCCATCCTCAAGGAATACCTCGCGTCCGAGGAGCGGGTGAACCAGGCGACCCGCGAGGCGCTCGAGCGTCGCGGCTATGATCATTCGCGGTTCAACCAGGTGAAGCGCGAGATGGCCGACGTGCGCGGCTTCAAGATGGGCGACGAGGGCATCGATTACATCATCAACCAGATGATCGAGTTCCTTCTCATCTCCCGCAACATCGAAGAGGTGTTCGCGGAGGACCACAGCATCCGCCGCAAGATCTACCAGGTCTTCAAGAAGCACCTCGACGTCGACGAGGACATCGACCGGGAAGCGCGCTCTCGCCTCAAGCACCTCTCCGAGGGCACGCAGGCGTGGGAGGTCGAGTATCAGAAGACCGTCGAGCAGATTCGCCGCAACAAGGGTCTGGTGTAACGAATCACTTTTTCGCGGCGCGGCCGATCCCCGGCGCCGATACCAGCTGCGCCCGGATCGTCTTTCCCCTCACGTCTCCGATCGCCACCAGCGGCAAGCGCCGATCGTCGTCGGTGACCCAGACGTGCGCGCTTCGCCGGATCTTCGGGTCGTCGGCGCGGACTGCCTCGCCGTCGAAGCGCAACGTCGCGAAGCGGCCGATGGGCGTGTCGATGCTCTCCTTCGCTGCCATCTGGCCGGTCAGCTTCCACACTTTTCTCGTCGCGAACACCTCCAGGCACACCGGCTGTTGCAGCGGCAAGAGCCGCAGCAGATAGAGCGTCGAGATGATGTCGCGCACGGCGCGATCCATCTGCAGCGACAGGGCCTCGGGCTCGCCGTTTCGCGTCGCCTTCACCGCCGGCGGCCCGCTCTGGGTCGGGAAGATGATCTCGGTGCCGCGGTGCACGTCGTTCTCGTCGACGTCCTCCCGGTAATGCAGCGGGGCGAAGTCGCGGCCGATCAGCGCGGTCGCATAGGTCTCGTAGCGGCCGAGGTTGGTCGACACGAAGGCGCTGGTCTTCACCCGCGAGCTCAGCTGGATCGCGGCTCGCGACCGCTCCGAGGCGGGCGGCGATTCGGCCCGCACCTCGAAGGTGCCGACGTCCGCGCCGAGCGCGTCGAGCTTGTAGACGAGGACCTCGCCGGCCGCGAATCTCGCGGCAGGAACCTGTTGAGGGGGACAGAGCGCGGCGAGCAGCACGGCGAGCATCGGCAGCATTCCTAGCCGCTGCCGCGCCGGAGGCGCGGCTTTGTGGCTACGTTTTGGACTGTATCGGACATGAATGATTCAGCGCGCTCCCAGCTTGCGCGCGGATAGCAGCACCTCGACGCGCGTCGCCAGGCGCTCGCGCATCTGCGCGTATGCGCGAGGGTCGCGGGAGAAGCCGCGCAGCGACGGCGCGACCATGCCCGCTTCCGCCTGCGCGAGCGCGGGATCGCCGAGCTGCGCACAGAGCGTGAGGTAGGCGTGATCCGCGAGCGACCGGGAGATCTGCACCAGGCGCAGGCTCTCCACCGGGACATCGCGCTGTCCGCCGATCCGCTCGGGCGTGCCCGGATAGTAGAGCGTCCCGTCGCCGTTGCCGCCGAAGGCCCATTGCGATTTCCAGGGATCGCCCTCGTGATAGGCGTATACGGTGTCGAAGTAGAGCTCGCCGGAGACGTCGTTCAGGAATGCGAGCGTTCCCATCACGCGGGCTGCTATGGCGGGCGCGTCGATCATGTAGCTCGGCCAGCCCCGAAAGGCCGGATCCCGGAGCGGCTTTCCGTCGCTGCTGCAGCCGTGCGACATGCAGCTCTGGTACCACCAGAGGTGTTCATACTTCGATCTGGAGACCGCCCGGGGACAGGTCGCGTTCTTCTCGCCGACGCAGTTGAGCAGGGGCGTCCATTGGTTCACGTCCGGCAGCGCGTCGGTCCAGGCGGTGGTCACCAGCCGGCGCACGGCGGGAGCGTCCTCGCGAACCTCGCGGGCTTTCTCCTCGACGCGGCCGAAGGCGCCGGGCGAGGGCTCGTCCTCGACGTAGCGGAAGAGGCGGTCGAGCCAGCCCCGCTCACGGAAGTGCTCCTGCCACTGCCGGCGGTACGATCTCCGCTGCGCGCGCGACAGCCGGCCGGGCTCGCGCAGCTCCACCGCGGTCCAGTGCGCGCCGCCGGCGATCGCGGTGCCATCCAGGAAGGGCGCCACCTCGGCGTCGTAGCTCGTCCAGTCGATCCGCACCTCGTCGCCGTCCTTGGTGAACGAGGGCGGATTCTGCGTTCCGCCGAACAGCGTGATCCCGCGCCTCAGCGCGCTGAGGTTGTACGCCCGGGTCAGCTCGCGCGCGGCGTCTTCGCCGCGGCCATGTCCCCTGATGGCCGAATAACCGGAAAATCCGAATGCGGTAGCGAGCGCGGGTGTCGCCGGCAGGTCGAATGCGCGCACGCGGACCTCCACCGGAATGTCCGCCGAGCCGCCGCGCCAGGCGAGCTTGACCGCCCCTGCCATCCGCGCAGGACCGCTTCCGCGCGGAACGCACGCCTCGACGAAGATCGCCTGTGCGCGGCCCTCCGCGACGTCCACCGGAAAGGCGCGCCGGTCCTCGCCGTAGACGGCGTCGCGCACCGGGATGAGCGCGTCGGGCCATTCCCCCGTCTCCCCGTCGGGACCGGAGGGATGCTCGAGGAAGATGGTGCCGACGCGGTACAGACCGAGCTGCGGCTTGCCCCGGGCCACCGCAGTCAAACCAAGCGCCGGCCCGCGGATCACCACCTGCGCTCCCACGCATTCACCGCCAGCCGCCGCCAGGCGGATGCGCGGCGCCTGCGCGACCGCTGGCGGCCGCGCATCGGGGCGCACCTTGTCCGACTCGTCTGCGACCCAGATCTGCAGCGCTGCGAGAAGCCAGAGCATCGGAGCGGGAAAGTGGGGCGCCCGGCGGTCCGGGACAATGTGTGCGTGGGTCAGGAGTTTGGCGTTACACTCATCGGATGGCACCTCGGGACGACCGTCGCAGCGCGGAGATGGAAGACGAAGATGAAAAGCCGACGGGAAGAGCTCTCGGCACGCGCCGGCGGTTCTCTGAGTTCGAGTGCCCCGCCTGCAGCGCGAACAATCCCTTCGACGAGTTCGGCAACAACGACGAGGTGCTCTGCAACTGGTGCGGGATTCAGTTCAAGGCCGTGGTCGACGACGAAGGAAACCTGGGGCTGAAGGAACTGTGAAGGGCGTCGCGCAGAGGGAAGTCCGGCGAGTGGCGGAAGGCGTGCTGCAGGCGCCCGCCGCCGACGACGTCGTCGCCGAGGAACCGCTCGAGATCCGCGCCCAGGGGGAGACGCTGGCGATCACCATGCGGACGCCCGGAGCAGACCGCGAGCTGGCCGTAGGGTTCCTCTTCGCCGAAGGCGTGATCGGCTCGCGCGACGAAGTCGGCAGGGTGGCACACTGCGGCCGGCCCGATCAGGAAGGCTACGGAAACACCATCGACGTCGTCCCCGGGCCGGGCGTGTCGCTGGACATCGAACGCATCTCCGCTACGCGCCGCGGGACCCTGACCACGGCGGCGTGCGGCGTCTGCGGCCGCCGCACGGTCGACGACGTGATCGCGCGCTGTGCGCCGCTTCCCGTTGGCCGCGCAACCATTGCTGCCGCAAGCATCCTGGCGGCGGTGGAGAGCCTTCGAGCCCGGCAGCCGAACTTCGCCCGGACCGGCGGGATCCACGGCGCGGCGCTTCACGATGCGCAGGGAAACGTTCTCGCCGCCTTCGAGGACATCGGCCGCCACAACGCCGTCGACAAGGTGGTCGGGGCATTGCTGCTTGCCGGGCGCATCCCCGGGGCCGAAGCGGCGCTGCTCGTCGTCAGCGGGCGCGCCTCATACGAGGTGGTTCAGAAAGCGTCCGCGGCGCGAGTGCCGGTCATCGCGAGCGTATCCGCGGCGAGCTCGCTGGCCGTCGACCTGGCGCGGGCCACCGGGATTACGCTCTGCGGCTTCGTGCGCAAGGGCACGATGACCGTCTACGCGCACGCAGACCGGATCGTTGTACCCGCAACCGGGTAAGCTAGAACCGGTTGCCGTACACCGGCATCGGGGAATTGAACCCCGTCTCCCGGCGGTCTGCGACCGGCCCCGTGAATGTCCGATCCGACGACGCCGCGTCCGCGACACCGACGATGAGGCCGACGCCGAGACCGATGCCCGCGCCGATCAGCACGTCGCGCTGCCAGTTGCCCCAACCGTCGTTCTGCACGAAGTTGCGATACGCGGCCACGCCGCCGCCCGCAAGGGCGCCGAGCACCGCGCCGCCGATCGCGTCAGTGACGATGACGCTTCCCGGAGAGCGCTTCTGCTGCACCTCGTACACTTGCTGCGGGAGCGCCTCCGGCGGCGCTACCGTTTTTGGCCGACTCACCTCGTTTGCGCGCGCCTGTACCGGTATCGCCAATGCGCATGCGCAAGCCACGACAATGCCTTTCAGCATGCTCGTCTCCTTGTTGTCGATTAAAGTGCAAACGCGAAGTTCTGCCCGACAAGAGGCGGGCAGGCGGGCAGGCGCCTATTTCTTCGCGGCCTGGCGATTGGACGCGCGGAGGGCTTTCTTGCGCCGCTGTCGCTCGCGAAAGCCGACTGCCTTCGCGCGCGGGGCGTGTTGTGGCCGCCGCGCGGGCTCCTGAGGCGGAGCAGCTTCCTCCAGCGGCCGTCCCCAGGCGCGCCCTACAGACTGTCCCTCCCGGCGCGACTCGACGGCGAACCAGAGCGCCCGCCGGACCACGAGGGTGGCGTACGCCCCCGGCGGCAGCGTGAACGACAGGTTCACCTTCATCCGCCCGCGATTCAGCTCGTCGGGTCGCGGATCGTTCGCGCGCAGCTTGCCGGGCACGACGAACAATGGACGCTCCTCGTGCTTGAAGAAGAGCTGGGGCGTCTGCGGCACGCGCAAGTCTTCCAACCGCAGGCCCTGCGCGCGAAGCGCCCCCAGCGCCGCGTCGCGAACGTCGTCGTCCTCGAACGTCGATTCCGGCGCGAGAAGCGGAAACGTTCGCGCCCACAGCTCGTCGCGCAGGCCGCGCGGCAGGGCGCGGGGGAACACCAGCGACCCCGCCTGGTAGCGGAGGCCGATCAGCTCAGGGGGCGGAACGCGCGCCGAGAGATAGCGCTTCACTCCCTCGTTCCAGATGAAGCTCTGCAGCTCGAACAGCGCCATCGCGCGCACGCGGCGATCGATGTGGAGGAACGCTCCCTTGAAATCGCGCGGGTCCTCCCGCAGGCGGCGGAGCAGAGGCGCATACCGCCGGGCCGCCTCGTGCGGGGCGCGGAGCTGCCACTCGCCCCAGTGATCCCGCCAGAAGGCCTTCACTTTCGCATCGTCGCTGTGGTCGAGCTCGCTGGGCGTCGCCAGGAACGCCTTGAGCGCGGCTTCCCAGTCGCCGCGCACCAGGTGGCGGGCGAGAAAGCCCTGCCCATGCTTGAGGAAGCCGAACCGCTGCGAGTCGAAGTAATTGACCACGCCGACGCGCTGCACTTCCGCGATGGCTTCGGCGCTCCGCGACGCCTCCTCGCCCGACAGGTCGCGGACGGTGACCTCGAACCGGTTGGCGGTGATGTTCGCGGAGCTGAGCGGCTGCGCGGTGCGCCCGATCAGCTTCAGCCGGAGGTCGCCGGTCTGCACCACCTCGGATGCGCCGAGTGCGCCACCCAGGACTCCGACCAGTTGCTCGGTTCGGCCCTGCTTGTCCTTGAGCCCGCAGACGGAGAGGTCGCGGCGGCGGACGGCGAACTCTTTCGCGATCCGCTCCAGGGCCTGCAGCGTCGAGACCTTCTGCTTGTCCAGCCGATAGACCCAGACGGGCCCCTGCGGTTCGGGTGCGAAGCGGTAGCCCTCCCGCACCACGAAATCCTCCGGCCGCTGTTTGATCTTCACGCGGTGCGGTTAGCAGAAGGTCGAAATCTCGTAAAGGACAAGGGCGATGGTACCCTCGACCTTCGGGGGAGCTCGTGTCCGTCTGCCCAGTGTGCTACCGCGAGAACGAGCCAGTCGCGGACCGCTGTCCGTCCTGCAGTGCGCCGCGAATCCGCCCGGTGCCTGACGCCCCGCCGGAGGAGGCTCACTCACCCCGCTCCCGTCCTGCCCGCCCGTCTCCCGGACCCCGATTGATCCTCAAGGGGGCGCCAGGCGAGGTGACCGAATACCCGCTCGACGACAGCAGCGTGATCGGGCGCAGCACCACCGCGTCGGTGCGGCTCACCGACCGCGAGGTCTCGCGCAGACACAGCCAGATCGACCGGGAAGGCGACGGGTACGTCCTGCGCGATCTCGAGTCCTCGAACGGAACGTTCCTCAACGGGAAACGCCTCGTCGCGCCGGCCTCCCTGAGCGACGGCGACGAAGTGGTCGTCGGCACCTCGAAGATGGAGTTCCGCCTCACCAGCGGACCGGCCCGGCCGAAGAACGCGGAGATCGTGCACACCGGTCAGACCGGAGAGCTGGAAGGCGTGGTCGCGCGGACCTCGGCGAAGGCGACTTTCGTGCCGGTCGAGCAGATCCAGGACATCAACCAGCTCAAGCGCGACTACGAGCGCCTTCGGGTCGGGCACGAGTTCTCCACCTACGTCCGCCTGGAGCGGGATCTCAACGAGCTGCTCGCGCGCATCCTCGAGATCGCGTTCGACCTCATCCCCTGCGACAACGGCGTGATCCTGCTGCGCGACCCGAACTCGCAGGACCTCGTCATCCAGGCCATGCGGCAGCGCAAGCCGGGCCAGGGCAAAGTGCTGGTCTCCGACACGCTTCTGGCGCAGGTCCAGCTCACCAAGGAGGGGGTCCTCACCTCCGACGCCATCGCGGACAAGCGCTTCCAGGCCTCGCACTCGATCATCGCGCTCGGCGTGCGCAGCGCCATGGCGGTTCCCTTGCTGACTTCCTCGGGCGAGGACGTGAAGGGGATCATGTTCCTCGATTCCCGCGAGCGCATCGCCGCCTTCACCACCAAGGACCTGGAGGTCCTCTCCGCGATCGCGGCGCAGGCGTCGGTGGCGCTCGAGAACAGCGACTATGCGCGCGCGCTCGAGTTCGAGGCCACCCAGCGCGCGCAGCTCGCGCGATTCCTTTCGCCTGCGCTGGTGGAGCAGGCGGCGCGCGGCAGCATCGAGCTGTCGAAGGGCGGGGCGCTGACCGAGCTGACCATCCTCTTCAGCGACATCCGGGGGTTCACCAGCATCTCGGAGAAGATGCCGGCGCAGGAGGTGGTCCGGATGCTCAACGACTACTTCGAGCTGATGGTGGACATCCTCTTCGAGCACAACGGCATCCTCGACAAGTTCATCGGCGACGCGATCATGGGTCTTTGGGGCGCCCCCTTGGCGCGGCCCGACGACGCGACCAACGCCGTGCGCGCGGCGGTGAAGATGCAGAAGCGGGTAGCGGAGTGGAACGAGGAGCGCGCGGCGCAGGGCAAGGTGCCCATCCACATCGGCATCGGGCTGCACACCGGGTCGGTGGTCGTCGGAAACATGGGATCGTCCAAGGCGCTGAGCTACACGGCGATCGGCGATGGTGTGAACCTCGCTTCCCGCCTCTGCGGGGTGGCGCGCGAGGACATGATCGTGGTGTCGGAGGAGTGCGTGCAGAAGGCGGGGAAGGACAAGTTCGTCCTGGAAGCGCTGCCGCCCACGAAGGTGAAAAACCGCGAGGCCCCCGTCGATATCTACCGGGTGATCGAAGCGCTCGAATAAACGATCACGTACACGTTCACCTGGGCGGCGACGGCGACGCGGCCGGCGACGGAAGTTGAAAACTTGCGCCTCGGATCCAGGGGGGCACACTGCCCCACAATGGCGGACTCCGGCGCCCCCAAGTCGCAGCCTCCGCTTCCGAAGAAGCGGGCGATCCAGCGCTGCCCCAATTGCGACATCCGCTGCGACGTGAGCCTGTTCGTGGACGGGTCGCTCGCGCGCTGCGGCCACTGCGGCGTGCGCTTCGAGGTGCATCGCGAGAAAAGCACCCCCCCGCGCGCCGTGCCGCTTCCGGAGCCGCCGAAATTGCCGCCGCCGCCGGAAGCTCCATTGCCCCGGCTCGACGGCTTCATCGTCCTCGAGCGGATCGGGCAGGGCGGAATGGGTGAGGTCTTCCGCTGCAGCCGCGATTCCGACGGCCTGTTGGTCGCGGTGAAGATCCTGACGCCGGAGATGGCGGCGGTCCCGGACTACGTCCGCCGCTTCGGCCGCGAAGCCGCGGCGATGGCGCAGCTCGACCACCCGGGCATCGTCCGCCTGCGCGGACGCGGCAAGGCCGGTCAGCACGTCTACATCGCGATGGAGCTGATCGACGGCGAGTCCCTGCGGCTCTGGGCGCACAAGAACCGCCCCGGCGCGCGCCAGCTGGCGATGCTGCTCGCGCAGGTGGCGCATGCGCTCGCGTACGCGCATGCGCGGGCGGTGGTGCACCGCGATCTGAAGCCCGACAACGTGCTGGTGACGAAGGACCTGCGCACCAAGGTGCTGGACTTCGGTCTCGCGGGTTTGCACGCCGAGGGTGCCCAGTGCCTGACGCAGAGCAACGTCGCCATGGGAACCGCCAACTACATGGCGCCCGAGCAGCGCAAGGACGCGAAGCGCGCGGACCACAAGGCCGACATCTATTCCTTCGGCGTGATGACCTACGAGCTGCTCACGGGCGAGCTGCCGGTGGGAAAGTTCGCGCCGCCGTCCAAGCTCGTCGCCGGCCTCGACCCGCGCTGGGACGCCTTGATCGAGCGTTGCCTCGAGCCGAACCCGGGATCGAGGCCCCACAGCGCCCTCGAGCTTGCGCACGCCCTCGAGGCGCTGGCCGGGATGACCAAGGCCATGCAACTGGCGCCGCGCACCCGCAAGAACACCCGAAAATCGGGCGTCTGGTCATGGCTCGGAATTGGAACCGCCGTCGCGGTGATGCTCGGGGTGGCGGGGTTGCGCGTGTCGCAGGAGCACAAGTCCCCGAAACCCTCGCTCGCGCGAGCCTTGGCGAAGAAGTCCGCGCAAAGACTGCGTTAAGGCTTCTTGCTCCCGTTCCGCGGCTTGTAGAAGATCACCACCGTCAAGCAGTGGAACTCGTTGTCGCTGGACTGCGTCACCGTGCGATCGACGATCTCGAGGTCTGCGTTTGCCCGCAGCCAGCGCGTCACCTGCTCACCCAGATCGTCCCGCTCCTTGGCCTTCGTCGCGGAGAACACCTTCACGCCCGTAAACATCCCGCCCCTCCGGGGTGTTGACCGGCGAATCATCCACCCGGCCGTCCGGATGTCAAATCAGCGGGCTTGCCGAAGAGCAGGGCCGCGCCCACCCTATGCGCGAGGGTAGAAAATGGCGAGGCCGGCGGAACGTATGAACTCGGCGCGGAAGCGCGAACTCGCTATCGAGTTCATCCGGAAGATCCGCGCCATGGATCGGAACAAGCTGCACGAGCTGATCCTCGGCGAGGCCGGCGAGGAGCTGGCTCAGTTCTTCCTCATGTACGCGACGGATCTCATGATGCGCGAGCCGCAGCGCGCCACCGAGAATGCCTCGTCGCTGCTGCTGATCGGGTACCTGATCCGCTGCTTCGAGGAAGATCTCGACCGCCGCAAGTCGCTAGCGGACAGTCCGTTGCTGCACTAGACGCTGTACGGTCTCGAGCAGTAGCCGCAAAGCCGCACCTCCGGTGCGGCAGCGGCTGGCACCGCAGGCGAGCGATACCTACGTTGGCGCCATGCAGGCGCCCACCATGCCCTCCAGAGATGCGCTGCAGCGGCTGCTCGACGGGCTGCAGACGTTCATCCGGGAGCATCTGGCGCTCGCGCGCGTGGAGATGAAGCAGGACCTGCGCGCCATGGGCAGGGACCTCGCAGTCGGAGCGGCCGGAATGCCGGCGCTCGGGGCGGGATATCTGCTGCTGATGGTCGCGATGTCGTTCCTGCTCTCCAGCTGGCTGCCGTACTGGGCGGCGTTCGGAATCGTCGCCTTGGCGAATCTCGTGACGGGCGGCACGCTGACCTGGTCGGGCACGCGGCGCGTCATGCGCGACCGCGTCGACCTGCCGCGCACGGCAGAAGAGCTCCGCCGCGACCGGCGGTGGCTCTCGTCGATGAAGCAGGGCAACCGCCCGGCGGAAAATGCGCTGCCGCAGCCGGTTGCGATCGCGGACCGCGGCGGCCCGTCCGATGCGGCCTCGCGATGACGCACAGGAGGAAGGTGATGGCTGAAAACCCCAGGGACGCCGCTGCCATCCGGGCGGGAATCGAGCGGGCCCGACAAGACATCGAGCAGTCCGTGAATGCCCTCCGCGCCAATGTGTCGGAGACGTTGAACTGGCGCAGCTTCGTCCGCCGCCATCCCGGCGCGTCGTTCGCAGGCGCTCTCGTCGCGGGTCTGTTCATCGCCCGCATGACGTCGAGGTAGGCCGTGGGCGAGACGCGAAGCAAGACGCAGTTGCCGATGTCTGGAATCGCAACGCCGCCCGCCGCAACGGAGGAAACGGAGGCATTCCGGCGTGGCCTGGAGCTCGGCCGCGACTATGCCGAGAAAGCGGCGCGGAAGATCGGCGCGTGGGCGGAGGAAAACCCCGGCCACGTCCTCCTCGCCGGACTTGCCGTGGGCTTCGTCCTGGGCAAGCTCCTCTTTCGCCACCCGGCGCCGATCATCGACGAGCCAGGCTAGCCCGGCGCCGGCTGTCCCACAACGCCGCGGAGGTCCGCGCGCTGCCTTCGGGGCAGCCGCTCAACGGCCGCGGTCGGTCGGCGGAGCGCGGACCACGGGCTCTGCCCGCGCCGCGGGCGACAGCCCGACTCCGTGGCGATACACCAACGCTCCGCCGAGAACGGTTTCTGCCATCAGCACCGACGCCGCCGCGAAAGCGGCGGCGAGATAGAGCGTGCGGGCGCGCAGGGGCAAGGCGAGCTTCGAGGCGGCTCGCCAGGCTGCGACCGGAACCCAGATCGCCGCCGAAACGTAGCCGAGCGCCTCGTGCAGATGCAGAAGCGCTTCTCCCGCGGCGCTGTGCGCCCCGAGACCTGCCTCTGCTCCCCAGCCGCTGGCGACGGCGAGGAGCGCAAACCCGGTGCCGAGCAACGTCGTCCACCGCCCGGTATAGAGGAGGGCCTCGCGACGCAGCAGCAGACCGAACACGTCGGCGAGCGGCGCAATCAAGAGCAGCCCCACCGCGAAGTGCACGAGGAATGGGTGGAACTCGCCGGCGACCACCGCGTCATCCTGCCGGTCGCCGGAGGGTGAGGCAAATCAGCGGTCCGGATATCGGGCGACCACTACCGTGTGGATTCCGCCGCGGACGAAGAAGTCGCCGATGACTTCGCAGCGCCTCGGTTTCAGCGTTGCGACGAGGTCGTCGAGGATCCGGTTTGTCACGGCCTCGTGGAAGACGCCTTCGTTCCGGTAACTCCAGAGGTACAGCTTGAGGCTCTTCAGCTCCACGCAGGTGCGATCCGGCACGTACGCGATCTTGATGGTGGCGAAGTCGGGCTGACCGGTCATCGGGCAGACGCAGGTGAACTCGGGACATTCGAACCGGATCTCGTAATCGCGCGCCGGACTCGGATTCGGGAACGTTGCCAAGGACTTGCCCGGCTCGGTGACCTTCCGCGGCGCCAGATCGGCCTTCATTCTGCGAGCCATCGCGTGCGGCGCGTCGTAACAGGAAACCCGCTCCGCCGCCAGCCGGCGGGGTGTGTGGTTGCGGGGAGGGGTGAGGTCGAGTACAACAACGCACCATGTCGAGAAAGGCCGACCCCAGCAGTCGTCGTTCTCCTCGCCGCCGGAACACAGAGCTCGTTCCGCCCGACCCGCATCTGCGCCCCCACCGCAAGGAGCCGGCCGAGGCCCCCGACTCGGACTTCGGCATTTGCCTGGCGCTCGCTCCTGCTCTCCGGCGTCGCAGCGATACGTAAAATCGCTCGGGCAGTCGTAGGGTTGCCCTTCTGTTCAGCAGTGAAAACCGTTGCGGCCATGGAAACCACCGTGACCGATACGCGGCCGCAGTTTTCGCGCATTACCGAAGGATCGAAACGGCACTCCTGGCGGGCAGCCGTCCCTGCGGTCGTCGTCCTGGTCATCTTTCTCGGGCTGATCGCCTACCTGGTCTCGAGCGTCAGCTCCTACTCCCAGAGGGCAAGCACCGCCGAACGCGACGCGAATCAGTACCGCGACCAAGTGGCTGCCATGGGCAAGCAGGTCGGGGACTTGCAGAAAGACGTCTCCCTCGCGCGTAGCCCGGGTCGCACCACGGTGATCGTCGAGGCGGCGCAGCCGGCGAAAAAGGGGGCCGCGCCCGCGACGAACCGCTCCTGGGCGGCAGTGACCTGGGGCGAGCTTCCGACCGGCAAGAGCTGGATGCGCGTGAACGCCTACGGACTGTCGCAGAACCTCGACGGCGGCAAGGCGTACCATCTGTGGATGGCGCCTCAGACCGGCGATCCGGTCGACATCGGCGCCATCGACATCGATCAGAACGGCAGCGGCTTCGCCATGAAGGCGGACCTTCCCGGCGTCGAGCAGGGGAAGGCGGTCATGCTGACGATCGACGCCCACGACGCGAAGCAGCCGGGCGAGGTCGTCGCCAAGGCCGATCTGCCGAAGCTGCAGCCGACGATGACCGGTGCGGCTCCGCAGGCGCAGGACACGCAGCAGACTCCCGCGTCGGAGAGCAAGGCGAAGGCCGGCACCGATACGCAGCAGATGCACCAGACCGGGAAGTAGCAGACTCGCCCAACCCCCCTCGATCCTTGACCGAACCGGCGCTCCCCCGTACGCTCTGCGCTCTTCCGGGCGCGCGCAGCGGCGGCCGTTTGCGGGGGCATCATGGGCGAAGAAGGAACTCCGAAAACCGAGATGATCAACCCCGCGCTTCTCGACGGGGTCTCCGCCAACTTCATCGTCAAGGGGCCGAGCGGTGTCGAGAAGGCCTATCCGATGCGCGCGATCACGGTGACGGTCGGGCGTTCGGACCAGTGCGACATCGCGGTCAAGGACAGCTCGATGTCCGGTCGCCACGCGGAAATCAGCAAAATCAACGGCGAGATCCGCGTCAGGGACATGGGCTCGGCAAACGGGATCTGGCTGAACGGCGAGCGCGTCGACGACGTGGAGCTGTTCGACGGCGACGTGCTGCGGCTCGGTCAGACCTCCATCCGCGTCGACGTGGTCGGCGGACGCAAGCGCCCCGACGCCGGGCTGAGCCCGAAGGTCCTCGCCGGGATCATCGCCGGCGTCCTCGTGCTGGCGGGAGCGGGAATCGCGGGCGGCCTCTATCTGAAGAAGCGCGCCCAGACCAAGCGCGACCGGGCGACCTTGACCGCGTTCATCGCCGCGGCGCGCGAGAGCCAGAAGAGCAAGCCTTGTGCCGCCGCCGTCGACAAGGTCGGCGACGTGGCCAGGACGCTGAACACGCTCGGCAGGCCCTCGTCGGCGAATCCGCCCAAGGGCGACGAGGCGCGGCGTGTCGTCGCCGGGTACCGCGAGCTGGCGAAGACCTACGATCGCATCGCGGTGTCGATCACCCAGTTCGCTGCGCAATCCACGTCCACCGCCGCCGCGCTGACCGGCTCCGCGGAGCAGATCGCGGACTCCGACATGCGGAACAAAGTGGCGGAGGCGCAGGAGCTGGTCGAGCAGCGCACGCAGGTGACCGGCACGTTCATCGCGGACTGGAAGAAGCTCTCGCAGGCGACGAGCAGCTACGCCAACGTGGCCGACCAGGCATTCGTCCAGGGCAACAAGGCGCTCTACTCGGAAGTCGACCGCGGCATCGCGGCGAAGACGGCGCAGGAAGTGCTGGTCAATTGCAACCGGAACTTCGACCGGGCCAAAAACAACGTCGAGGACAAGCTCAAGGAACTCGACGATGTCGCCGGCGGCGCCCCGGCCGAGTGAGCTTGCTGCCGATCTGGATCGCCTGCGCGCTCGTCGCCCTCGTCGGCGCGGGCGCGCTGTCGTTTGCGGCACGGCTCAGGGCGCGCCACCGCCGTTTCCTCGACGCTCCACCGCCGCCGGCGCCAGGCGACGCGGAGCGGATCCTCGATCAGCCCCAGGCCCTCTATCATGGGACGCGATTCGCGGACGGCTCCGCGCTGCTCGCGCGGGCCTGGAAGGAGCCCTGCGTGTGCGACGTCTGGTGCACGGACGCGGCGCTGTTCATCCGGCGCGAAGGGCGCGAGGCCGTGCTTTCCATCGCCCACGCGGAGGTCGCGGAAGCGGCGCTGCACCGCGCGTACGCGCCCATCGCCGAGAAGGAGCTGCCGATGATGCGCCTGCGCTGGCGGCGCGGCGGCGAGGTGATGCAAACGGAGCTGTCGCTCCGCGGCGGGATGGCATCGCTGGAAGCGCTGCGGCGCGAGATCCATTTGCGGCAAGGGAACGTCGCGGAGCAGCTTGCGCCGCTGCTCGAGCGGACGCCGAAATGAGGGTCACGGCGCTGGGCAGCGGCGATGCCTTCTGCTCCGCCGGACGCGGCCACACCTGCTGGCTGGTGGACGACGCGCGCGGCGCCTTCGCCGTCGACTTCGGGGCCACCGCGCTTGCGGCGCTGAAGCGCCTCGGGCGCGACCCCGACCAGATCGACGCCGTCCATTTCACTCATCTGCACGGAGATCACATCGGCGGGTGGCCGTTCCTGCTCGTCGATGCGGTCTACCGATCGCAGCGCCGCAAGCCACTCCTCGTCACCGGTCCGAAGGGCACCGGCGAACGGCTTCAGGCGCTCTGGGCCGCATGCTACGCCGCCGCCGCGGAGCGCCCGCTGCCGTTCGCTGTCGAGATGCACGAGGTGATGCCGGGCGATCGCCTCGAGGTCGCCGGCCGATCGCTGCTCGCGTTCCGCGCCGCGCACATGAGTCCTCCGCAGATCGCGTTGTCGCTGCGGATCGACGATCTCGCGTTCACCGGGGACACCGGCGAGATCCCGGACGGCCTCTGCGCCGGAGCGCGGATCCTCTGCGCGGAGTGCACCAACCTCGGCGAGAGCAGCGACCAGCACATCGGCTGGAAGACGCTCGGCGCGAAGCTGCCGCGGGTCCCGATGGTGATTCTCGGCCATCTCGGGTCCGACGCGCGCGCCGGCATCGCTCCGCCTGCGGGTGTGCGCGTGTGCGACGATCTCGACTCGGTCGAGCTATAAGGCGGCCCATGGACCGCATCGGGCAGCTGCGCAACTTCATCGCCACTCGACCGGACGATCCATTTCCACGCTATGCGCTGGCGCTGGAGCTGAAGGGCACCGGCGACGCGCGCGGCGCCGCAACGGAGCTGCAGGATCTTCTCGCGCGAAACCCGGACTACCTTGCCGCATACCTGCAGCTGGGAATGCTTCTCACCTCGCTCGACCGGGCCGACGAAGCGCGCGAGATCCTCGTGCGCGGCCAGCAGGTTGCGCGCTCGCAAAACAATGGCCACACGCTCTCGGAGCTTACCCAGGCTCTGGAGACTCTGCCCTCGCGGTAGGTGCAGGTAAGCAGGGCGCGATTCCTTGACTGGTGATCTGCCGGAGGCGAGGATCGCGAGAGCAATGAAACCCAAAAAAGTCCTCGTCGTCGATGATTCCAAGCTGCTGCATCGGATGTTCGAGATGATGCTGCGCGGCTTCCCGCTCGTCCATGCGTTCGACGGCCGGGAGGCCCTGGATCGCCTCGCCGAGCACAAGGACGTCGAGCTCATCCTCCTCGACATCAACATGCCCCGGATGAACGGGCTCGAGTTCCTGACTGCGGTGAAAGCGCACCCGGAGTTCGCGCGGATCCCGGTGGTGATCATCACCACCGAGGGGACCGAGGACGACACCGAGCGCGGGATGCAGGCGGGCGCCGCCGCGTACGTGAAGAAGCCTTTCCGCAACGAGGAGCTCATCGGCGTCATCAACAGGCTGACGGCGAGCCCCGCGGCTTGAATTCGCGCATGGCGGCTCCCGAGCAGCTCCCGTCTCAGGTCGGGTCCGCGCTCGATGAGCTGCGCGCGACGCTGGACCGCGCCGCGGAGCTGGCCAAGGAGATCGGGAGCAGGCCGGAGAGCGCCGCAGAATTGTCGGCGCGGCTGGCGGACGTGCAGTCCGACCGCGACGAGCTGTCCACCAAGCTGGCGGAGTACGAGCAGCAGGTCGGACGGCTGATGAACCTCTACGTCGCAACCTACCAGCTCCACGCTACGCTCGATCCCGGCGAGGTGCAGGCCACCATCGCGGAGATCGCCATCAACCTGCTCGGCGCCGAGCGGTTCGTCCTGCTCTTCTGGAAGCACGACGGCGACGAGGCGTCGGGCGAATGCGAGGTCGCGTTCGCGCAGGGAATGGAGGACGACAAGAGCGGCCTCTATCCGAATGGCTGCTATCGGGGGGGAGACCCGGCGGTCGACGCGACGCTCGCCGACGGGGGGCTCCGGATCGGTCCCATCGACGGCTCGGAGGCGCTAGCGTGCGTGCCCCTCACCATGCAGGGCGCGCGGGTGGGGGCGCTCGTCATCCTCAAGCTCTTCGATCACAAGGCCATGCTGCGGCCCGAAGACCGCGATCTCCTCGACCTCATCGCGGCGCACGCCGCCTCCGCGCTGTTCGCCGCCCGCGTCTATTCGACGACGGACCGGAAGCTCAAGACGCTGGAGAGCCTCGTCGCGCTGGTGCGCAGGCAATAGTGCCCCATGAGCCTCTCCGGCAACCTCCAGGACGTCTCCGTCGCCGACGCGATGCAGTTCATCCACCTCGGCGGCAGGACCGGGACGCTGACGCTGCTGCGCGGGGACGTAAAGGCGGAGATCGGGTTCCACCAGGGCCGCATCGTCAACGCCTCGTCGCCCGGCACGAAGCGGCTCGGAGAGCTCTTGCTGGAGGCCGGCGCGATCGAGCCGCCGACCCTGGGCGAGGCGCTCAGGAAGCAGGGGGAGGAGCACCCGCGGCGTTCGCTCGGACAGATCCTCGTGGCAATGAAGGCGGTGGACAGCGATACGATCTACCGCACCATCGAGCAGCAGATCGAGCGGACAGTCTACGACCTCGTCACCTGGAACCAGGGCACGTTCCACTTCGCTCTCGACGATCTGAAGCCGATCGACGACATCGCGGTGGTTCCCGGCGACGTGATCCGGCACCTCAACCTCGACACGCAGATGGTCCTGCTCGACGCGCTTCGCATCTTCGACGAGCGCAGCCGCCAGCAGCGGGAGCAGCGCAACGATACGCCGGCGGCGAGATCGGTCCCGCCGATCACGCCGATGCCGGTTACCCGCTCCGCGCCGACGCCGACGCCGGCGAACGGAGTAGGTCCGCTCGCGGACGAGCCGCGAACGCGGCTGCAGGTCGTGTCCACCGAGCGGGAGCTCGCCGAACGGCTCGCACATGTACTTCCCGGCATCACGGTCGCCCGGGTCAACGTGCGCGACGCCGGTACTCCTCCGCCCGGAGAGGCGCCGCCGCTGGTGCTGCTCGACATGCGCAAGGGAGGCGTCGGACTGGACGCGGTCTCGGCATTGAGGCGCGCGCGTCCGCGAGCGTCGATCCTCGCCCTGATCGACGGCGACGCGCCCGCCGCGGCGGCGTACCAGGCGGGGGCGCTGGCGGTGCTCCCGGCCGAGCTGGAGCTCGTCGCTGCGTGCTTTCGTTCCGTCGCGCAAAACCGGCAGGATCTGATGACCGGCGGCTCGCGCGCCGACGGGATCAACGCGAACTTCGCCAAGCTGCGGCGCATCGTCGGCGATCTCCGCAGCGGCCTGATCTCGACCACCATCTCGCTCAGCCTGATGAACATCATCAGCGAGTCGGTGGAGCGCGCGGTGCTGTTCCTCGTCCGGCGCGAAGGCCTCACCGCGCTGGGCGCATTCGGGAACAGCCCCGGAGGTCAGTCGCTGGCGCAGCTCACCCGCGGGCTGAAGATCGAGCTGGCCAGCAAGAACGCTCTGACCGACAGCCTGGCCGATGGCCAGGTCCGGTCCATCCCCTTCGACGAAGCAAGCTTTCCGGATGCCTTCCGCGCGCTGGTGGGGAAGCCTCGCTCGGGGGAGTGCGCGATCTTCCCGGTGATGGGCGGGCAACGCGTGATCGCGCTGGTCTACGCGGACAACGGTCCATCGAATCGCGCGATCGAGGAGCTGGACATCCTGGAGCTGGCCGCGGCGCAGGCCGGGCTGGCGTTCGAGAACGAGCTGCTGCGCCGGCAGGCGACGCAGCCGCAGTGAGGCCGGCTTTGGGCACACCGGAGATCGAGAAAGTCTTCCAGGCGGGGGCAAGCGACGCGCAGATCGTCGCTGCGCTCCAGGAGTCCGAGCCGGCGTTGCGCGACCGCGCCATCGCGCTGGCGGCGCGGCACCTCGCCCCCGAGACGCTGGGCCGTTTCGTCGGCAACGACGAGAACGCCGTGCTGCGCAACGCGGCGCTCTCGGCGCTCGAGCGGCAGGGGCCCTACGCGGTGCCGCATCTCGTCTCGCTCTCGCGCGGCGAGAACGCCGAAGTGGCGATGTTCGCCGTGCAGATCCTCTCGAGGATCAAGGATCCCGGCTCGGCGCGAGCGCTCTTACCTCTGCTCGAGCACGGCGACTCCAACATCGCGCAGGCGGCGATCGAGGCGCTCGGAGCGCTGAAAGCGCGCGAAGCGGTGCCCGGGCTGATCCGGCTGCTGGACGCCGATCTCTGGTTGCAGTTCGCCGCCGTCGCTGCCCTGGGCGAGATCGGCGATCCGCGCGCCGTGCAGGCGCTGCTCGACGCGGTTCCCAACGAGATGCTCTCGGAGCCGGCGGTGGACGCGCTGGGGCGGATCGCCTCTCCGGAGGCGCTGCCGCGGCTCCTCACGCTGCTCGCCGATCACGACCGGCTGCCGCTGCGCGACGGCGTGTTGAAGGCCTGCGCCGCGATCCTCGAGGCGCAGCTCGCGCCCCCGTCGGTCTTCACGCGCTTCCGTCGGAAGCTCGACGAGGAGCGGCGCGACCCGGGAGTGATCGAGTACCTGGGCGGCCTCCTCGGTTCCGACGAGGTGGCGCTGGCGCGCGCCGCGGCATCGGTTGCGCTCGCTGGACACCTGGAAAAGCTCTATCCCGCTCTCGTCCAGCGGGCATTGTCGCCCGACGCCGAGGAAGCCCGCTGGACCGCCTCCCTCTGCCGCAAGCACGAGCGCGCCGTGCGGACGGCGCTGCCGGAGCTCCTCCGCAGCGGTGACGCGCGCGTCCGGCGCGGCGCGCTGATGTGCGCACCGGCGGATCCGGCGACGGTGTCGCTCCTCGTCCCGCTGATGCGCGACCGGGACGCCAACGTCCGCGCCGCGGCCTGCCAGGCGCTGGGAAGGTGCCGCGACGTATCGGCCATTCCGGCTCTGGTCGAGCATTTCGGCCGCGGGACACCGCCGGAGAGCGTGGCGGCGGCGGAGGCGCTCGGGAGCATGCCGGGACAGAGCCTGATCGCGCTCGCTCCGTACCTGGAGGCCGAGGAGAAGGTATTGCCCGCGTTGGAGATCCTCGAAGCCGCGCGCAGCCCGCTGTTCCCGGACAAGATCGTCGAGCTGCTCGATGCTCCCCACGCGCCGGTTCGCCGCGCGGCGCTACGGGTGCTCGTGAACCACGACGACGTCGACGCCGAGGAACATCTCGTCCGCAAGCTCCAGGACGCCGACGAGTCCGTTCGCATCGAGGCGGTGGAGCTGCTGGTGCGCAACGGGTCGACGCGCGCGGTCCCCGCGCTCGTCGGGTTGCTCGTGGTCTCCGACGATCTGCGGTATCACGCCATCCGCGCGCTGGGGCGGCTGCATGCCGAGATTGCCGCCGCCGAGCTGGAGCGGCTGTTCCCGCGCGCGACGGGTCACGAGCGGCTGGAGATCGTCGCGGCGCTGATCCGCATCGGTGCGCCGGGGCTTCTCCAATTCCTCAAGGCGCGGCTCAAGGACGCCGAGCCGGAAGTGCGCCGCGTGGCAGCGGACGGGCTCGCGCGCGTGGTGCCGGCGTCCGAGCTCTCCTTGCTGGTGAAGCTGGCCCAGGATGCCGACTGGAGCATCCGCAACCACGCCGGCTGGGGTCTCGGGCGGCTGGCGCTGCCCCAAGGGCGCGACGCGCTGCTGGCGCTGGTTCGCGACACCGAGCCGGTGGTGGCGCGGACCGCCCGCTCTGCGCTGGCGAAGCTGCCGCATTCCTGAAGCGATCGGCCCGGTTCGAACCGCGTTGCTTTTTGGGCGCGGCGTGTCGACCGTCAAAGAATGTACAGCGCGATCCCCGGAGCGGCCATGCTCTCGCTCGCTTTCTCGCTCGTTCCGGCGAGGGTGCAGGCGCCGCTGGGTCGCGCTCCAAAGCCGCAGACCGGCCTCACGACTCCGAAGATGTGGCAGGACCGCACGGGGCAATTTGCGCTCGAGAGGCCGGCCGCGGAACGCTGGATGTTGCGCGGTGGTGTTCGCGGACCCGATGGCGAGGCCGTCCCCCTCCTGGCGATGTCGCAGGAGACCGGCGCGCAGCTCGTCGTTCAGACTACGGACGGGATCCATGACATCCGCCTGCTCGCCCGGATGCTGATGGAAAACCTGGCCGGCGAGTCGCGTGTGCACGTCGAGGACTTGCAGCGCGTGCTCGCTCGCGGAGGCGAGGCCTACGGCTTCTCGTTCACCGTGGCCGACGAGGTGCGGGGCCGCGTCGCCGTCGTCCGCGCCGGCGATCATGTGGCGCTTGCCGTGGCGAGCTGGCCGATGGGCGCGCCGCCCGAAGTGGTCGACGACGTCGATGCGATGATCGGCTCTCTCGGGCCGGTGCCAGGAGCTTTGGCTCCAGGGGTTTTCTGAGCCGAAGCGCCACGGCCGTCAGCTGATCGTAGAGGGCAAGCAAATCCGCGGACAGGGCTTTGCGGTGCGCGGCGATGGTTGCCTCGTCGCCGCGAAGCGCGGGTCCGGTGATCGCCGCTTCCGGCGGCTCGCGGCGAAGCTTTTCCAGCGCGCCGAGCGCCAGAGGCAACAGCGCAGCGCGGGCCTGCGGTTCGGGGAGGCCGGTCGCCTTCCGGAACGCGCGCGTCGCCTCGGAAAAGAGCGCCACCTGCGCGCCCGCCGCCAGCACGGCGGCCGCATGGTACAGGGCGCGAGAACGATCGCGGGTGAGGAGCGGCGTCATCCCGAGGCGAACGGCGAGTTGCGCGAGATCCGCGGCCGCGCTGGGATCGCTGCCGGAAATGCCTGCGGCGAAGCCCTCCAACACGTCTCCGTCGGCTCCGCGAAAGGGCCGCAGCGGGTGCAGCGATCCCGTCCGCGCGCCCTTCCGCCGCGCGGCAGCGAGCGGCGAGAGCCCGAGCGCGCCGGCGAGATGCGCGACGAGCTGTCCCGGGCCAACCTCGAGCCGTCCGCACACCTCGGAGACCGCCTGATCGGAGACGGCGAGCAGGACCACGTCCACATCGCGCAGCGGCGGCGGCTCGAGGCCGCTGCGGCGGTGCCAGGACGCGAGCACGCGCACGCCGGAAAGCGGCAGCGCCCGGAGCAGCGCCCTTGCCACCGCGCCGCCGCCGAGAACTGCCGCGGTCTCGATCATTTCCGCCGGAACTCCACTCCGCAGCCGCCGGCGCACGCGAGGAGGGTCTCGCCGCTGTTCACGCGGCCGGCGAGGATCTCGTCGGCGAGCGGGGATTCGACGAGCCGCTGGATCGTCTGCCGCATGGGCCTCGCTCCCAATGCGAGCTGGTATCCACCGGAGGCGATCAGGTGATCGACGAGCCCGGGACCGGTGCGGAAGGCGATGCGGCGCTCCTCCCACAGCCGGCGCGAGCTGTCCGCGAGGAGAAGTTGCGCGATCTGCGCCACCTCGCCGCGCGCGAGCGGAGCGAAGACGAGCTTCTCGTCCAGCCTCCCCCACAGCTCCGGTGGAAAGGCGGTGCGCGCCTGCTCCAGGGCGCGCGACGCCTGCGCGGGATCGGCAAGCTCTCGAGCGTCCTCTCTCGTCGCGCCTGCCGGCTGGGCGAAACCCATCGGCCGCTGGCTCTCCCCGGCGAAGGCCGACGCGCCGAGGTTGCTGGTGAGGATGACTGCTGCTCCGGAGAAGTCGATCCGCCGTCCCCGGCCATCGGTCAGCTGTCCTTCGTCGAGGACCTGGAGCAGCAGCTGCAGGACCGCGAGATGCGCCTTCTCGGCCTCGTCGAGGAGCACCACGCAGGCCGGCCTTCGTCGAACGGCTTCCGTGAGCAGGCCCCCCTCGCCGTATCCGACGTATCCCGGGGGAGCGCCCACGAGCCGTGCGGCGGAATGCGCCTCCGAGTATTCCGACAGATCGACCCGGACCAGGGCACCGTCGAAGAGCTCGTCGGCGAGCGCGCGGGCCGTCTCGGTCTTTCCCACGCCCGAGGGCCCGCAGAAGAGAAAGGAGGCGAGCGGCCGCTGCGCGGAGAAGCCGGCATAGTTCCGGCGCACGGCGCGCGCGATGGTGGAGAGATTGTGCTCGTGCCCCACGATGCGGCTGCCGAGCCGTTTCTCGAGGCTAAGGAAGCGCTCGCCGTCGGGTTGCAGGAGCCGATCTTCTGGCAAGCCCGCCATCCGGGCGACGGCGCGGGCGACGTCGTCGCGTGTGACCGCTGTCCGGGCCTCGCGGCGTGCGCGCGAGCCCGCCAGGTCGACCGCCGCGAACGCCTTGTCCGGCAGGCACCGGTCGCGAACGTACCGCGCGGTGAGCTGCGCGGCCGCGTCCAACGCCTCGGGAAGGAACCGCACGCGATGATGCTGCTCGTATTGCGCGGCCGCTCCGCGGAGGATCCGCGCCGCGTCCGCCGGCGACGGCTCGCGCACCAGCACCGGAACGAAGCGCCGTTCCAGCGCCGGATCCGTCTGGAGGTGCTTCTGGAACTCGTCGTGCGTCGTGGCGCCGATGCAGGGAAACTCGCCGCGCGCGAGCGCCGCCTTCAGCTCATTGGCCGCATCCTGCGGTCCCTCGCCGGCGGCTCCGGCGCCGATCAGCATGTGAAGCTCGTCGACGAAGACGATGAAGCGGCCGTCGGCGCGCTTCACCTCGTCCTTGATCCCGATCAGGCGTTCGCTGAACGAGCCGCGCAGCTGCGTTCCGGCCACCAGGCCACCCACGTCGAGCTGGAGGAGAACGCGGTCGCCGCCGAGCATGCGCAGCGCGAGGCCTTCGACGATGGCGGTCTTGCCAACCCCGGGCTCGCCGACGAGCACCGGATTGTTCGACCGGCGCTTGCCGAGGATGTCGAGGAGCTCCTCGGTCTCGCGCTCGCGGCCCACTGCGGGATCGAGCTTTCCTTCGACCGCCAGGGAGGTGAGGTTGCGCGCATGGGTGGCGAGGAAAGGGTATTCGCGCGGGTCCAGCGCCCCTGGCGCCGGCGGGCGCGCGGGTCCCGGTTCGGGCGCGGGTTCGCGTTCAGGGCCCCGGTCGATTTCCGCGGTCGGGGGCAGGGTAGCGACGCGGACTTGCGGAGTGGACGGTTGAGGGGCTTGCCGGGTCACCACCGCGGCCTTGGGCGTCTGCGCGGCGGCGACGGCGACGTCCCTGCGCCGCGGGATCGCGCCCGTCAGATAGCCGAGCGCGGTGGTCCGCAGGGTGGCCGTCGGCCCGGCGGTGCGTTCCAGCAGTGAAGCGGCGGTGCTGCGGGAGAGGCGGGTCAACGCGATCAGCAGATGAAGGCCCCCCGCCTGTGCGTTGCCGCAGTCAAGGGCGAGCTGCCGCGCCCTCTCGAGTGCGTCGGCGAACGAGGCGGAAGGCTCCTCGGGCGCCTTTCCCAGCGCGGTGAGCTCTGCGAGCACCCGGTCTTCGTCACAGCCCCGCTCTCGCAGGAGCACGTCGGCGGGGCCGGGCACCGTGAACGTCGCCAGCAAGAGGTGATGGGTGCGCGGAGGCTGGCCGACGCTCTTCGCGATGTCCTGGGCTTCGGCGGCGATCTGCGAGAGCTCGGCGGAATCGAGGGGCATCGATGCCGGCATCCTCGCCCACAGCGATCTTTCGACGCAAGCGCGAAGCGGCTCAAAGACGCTGCGCGATCTCCAACACCGGCCGGAAGAAGTCACCGTCGCGGCGCAGCCGGTCGAGGGCCGCCTCTGGCGTGAAGCCGAGCCTGCGCGGCTCGGAAGACAGCTCCTCCCATCGCAACGGCATCGAGACGAGCGGAATGCGAGTCGCGCGCAGCGACCAGGGTGCGATGGTCGATCGGTTGGCGTCGTTCTGCGCCCAGTCGAGATAGACCTTGCCTGATCCCTGCGCCTTCGACGGCATGTCCGTGACCATGTCCGGGAGGTCCGCCGCGGTCGCGCGCGCGAGCTCGCGCGCGAACGGTTTCGTCTGCGTATAGGTCGCGCTGCCGTTGAGAGGAACGTACAGGTGCAGGCCCTTGGCGCCGCTCGTCTTGACGAAGCTCTCCAGGGGCCGAAGCTTCGCGCGGAGATGCAGCGCGACGGCGCAGCACTCGCCGAGGCCCGCGGGAGGACGCGGATCGAGGTCCAGCACCAGCGCGTGGGGACGGTCTGGCGTCGATGCGGGCGCGAGAAAGGGATGGAACTCGATGGTCCCCAGGTTCGCCGCCCAGAGCAGCGCCTCCGTATCGTCGATCAGGCAATAGCGTACCTTCTTGCCGCTCGGTCCCGTCACCGTCGTCGTGTGCGCCGCGCCTTGCGGGCAGTTGCTCTGGTACCAACCCGGCCCATCGACTCCGTCGGGGAACCGCGCGAGCGTTACCGCCCGGCCGGCGAGATGCGGCAACAGTGCGTGTGCGGCGGCGCGGTACCACTCGATCATCTGCCCTTTCGTGAACGAGGGCCAGAGCGCCTTTTCCAGGTTCTTCAGCACGCGAGCTGATCCGTGCGGCAGTGCTCCGGGTCGCGGTCGGGACGCCAGCGGAGGAAGCGCGCCGGATGGCGGAAGCGGATTCCGTCGAGCTTGTCGTAGGCGACCTCGCAGACGCGCACGGGATGGACCGGCACCCAGTCCTGCGTCATCTCGCTTGCCACCCAGCGACCGGCGGATCCCGGAAGGCGGCCGATCGGGCTGCGGCCGAGGTTGAACCCATGCTCCCAGGGGTGTCCGGACAGACTGCACGCCACCGGAATCAAGTCCTGGAACAGCTGCCGGCGTTGCGCAGCCGTGAATTGCGAAGCGACTCCGACATGGACGAGGAGGCCGTCCTGGTGCAGCCCGAGCAGGAGCGAGGCGACCCCCGCGCTGTCCAGCAGCGGCCGGAACCCCCCCACCACGCAATCGACGCTGTGCTGCGGCTTGATCTTGATCCATCCACGCCGGCCTGGCTCGTAGCGTTGATCCCGGCGCTTGGCGATGATGCCGTCGATCCCCTTGCCGGCTTCGAGCCATCGCAGCGCAACCGCAGGGTCCGCGGTGATCGGCGTCAGCGACAGCGGCGGCTGGAGCGTCAGTCTCTCCAGCGCCGCCCGTCGCTCGACGAACGGCCGCGCGGGATCGGTGAGCAGATCGAAGATCACGTAGCTTGCGGGAGTGGACCGCCGCAGCTCCTCGACCCGCGTCCGCGAAGGGTGCAGCCGGTTGAGCAAGGCGCCGAAGTCGGAACCATCCACCGCCGGCACCATCAACTCCCCGTCGAACACCTGGCGGTGCTCGCGGAGCGGCTCGACGATCTCGGGAAAATAGCGGGCGAGAGGACGTGCGTTGCGGCTCCGCAGATCGACTCCGCCGCCGGCGCAAGTGGCGATGCAGCGGAATCCATCCCACTTGGGCTCGTACAGGTAGTCGCCGAGCGGCAGCTCGCGGGCGAGCTGCGCAAGCATCGGTTCCATGCCTTCAATTTGTGAGCGGATCCGGCGCTGCGAAGCCTGCCAGCAACTCTCCGGTCAGCGCCCGGCGCGGGGGGCGCCGGAGGACGTCATTCCGGCCCGGGGAGTGCGGGTGGCGCAGATCCAGTCTCGAGCGGACGATGCCGCCGCGAGTGCGATGAACGAACGTCACCTCGGGTCCGCGCACCGAATCGACGATCCCGACGTGGGAGAGACCACGGCGGTACGTGTCCCGGAAGAAGACCATATCGCCGGGTCGCGGCTGGTGCCGCAGAGCCCGCCGCGCCCTCGCGACCCGATGCAACCAGGAGACGCCGTTCTCCCGGGGACGAGGAGGAACCACGGCGAGGTCGACCCCTTCGCGCGCATAGATGGTGCGGACGAATCCGGAGCAGTCGTCGGTGGCGCTCCGCGAAAGCTGGCGCACCGATCGCAGGCCCGCCGCCGACTGGGCGTGCTCGGCCAGCCGGCTTCCCAGGACCGACGCCAGCAGCAGAAGAAGCATGCGGGCGGGAAGGTGCTCACTCGCCGGCCGCCGAGGAATGGGCGGCAGGACGGCGCGCGGGGTGCCGCGCAAGCTCCTCTACTTTCTGACGATTTTGCCGCGTGAGTCGAGCTTGTATCCGGCCGGCAGGGCGGCCTCGACCTTCGGCGTATACCCTTTGACGTCCCATCCGGAGTCGGCGAGCAGCCCCGCCAACGCTTCGCGGACGCGGGCGTTGCTGCCCTCGTGCGCCTTGAGGAAGTGCTGGATGAGCGGCTCGCGGCCGACCGGGTCCTGCTGGCGCGCGATCACTTCCGCCGCCGCGATCTGCACCTCGTCATCCATGTCGTCGAGGAAGGACAGGACGGCCGGGGCAATCTCCGCCGACTTGTGCGTGGACAGCGCGTGCAGCAGCAGCACTTTCTTCTCCGGCACGCGGCTGTATTCGCCGCCGGCCTTCCTCGCGACGTCGACGAGGAATTTCACCACTTCCGCTTCGGGCAGGAGGCCTTCCAGCGCGCGCAGCGGCCAGGAGATCTCCTCGCGGTTGGAGATGAAGCGCTTGACCGAGCCGAGCGCGACCTCGCCCGCCTGCGTGATCAATGCCAGTACCCGGGCCTTCTCGTCGTCGTCGGTGATTCCCGGGTCGACGCGGAACGTGTAGCGGGTGAGAAGCGCGTCGATCGCGGCGTCCGTCTTCAGCGCGCCCAGCTCCTCGATGGCGCCCTGGCGGTTTTCGGCGGGTCCGAACTTGGTGGTCGCCTTCTTCTGCAGCCGCCGGATCTTTCCCTCCGGCCCGCCGAGTCCGAGCATGTCGAGCAGTCCCATGGCGCCCTTCTACAGCACGACGTCTTTCCGCACGTCGTTTTTGTACAGCCGCTGCAACACGGCCGTCGCCTCGCGCGCCTGGGGGGAATCGGGAGGGAGGACGATCTGCAGGACCACGTAGAGGTCGCCACGCGGGGCCCCGGTGGCGCCGCCCTTCAGGGCGGGCAGACCCCGGCCGCGCAGCCGCAGCTTGCGTCCGCTCTGCGAACCCGGCGGGATCTTCAGCTTCACGGCGCCCTCGAACGTCGGCGCGGTGACCTCGGCTCCGGCGAGCGCTTCCGCCGGCGTGATGGGAAGGTCGAGCAGCAGATCCCGTCCCTGCACCTGCACCGTGGGGTGCTCACGTACGATGATGCGCAAGTACAGATCGCCCGGCTCGGCTCCGCGCTGACCAGGACCGCCCTGACCGGGCAGCCGCACGCGCGACCCCGTCTCGACGCCGGGCGGGATCTTCACCTTCAGCCGCGCGGTCTCCGGAACGGTCCCCTCGCCGCCACAGCGCGGGCAGGGGTCCCGGACGACCCCCTCTCCCTGACAGCGGGGACAAGGCGCGCTGAACAGGCCGCCCATGCGCACCTCGCCCGAGCCTCCGCATTGAGGACAGGTCTGCGGGCGGGAGCCGGGTCTGGCGCCGCTCCCTTTGCACTCCGGGCACCGGGCAGGACGGTTCACGACGATTTCGCGCTCGGCGCCGAGCACCGCATCGCGCAGATCCACCTCGATCGAGGTTTCGGCGTCGTCGCCCACCGTGGGCTCCGCAGGGCCGCGCCGTGCTCGCGCCGCGCCGCCCTGGCGCCGGCCGAAGAGGTCCTCGAACATCGATCCGAGATCGGAGGGATCGAATCCTGCGCCGCCGGAGAAGCCTTCGAAACCCTGGAATCCCTCGCCGAAGCCGCCGGCGCGGGCCTGGCGCTGAAACTCGCGCGCCTTCTGCTCGTCGAAGCCGGGCCGGGTGGAAATCTCGCCGAATTCGTCGTACAGCGCGCGCTTCTTCGGGTCGCCGACGATCTCGAATGCGCCGGACACCTCCTTGAAGCGCTCTTCCGCCTTCTTGTCCCCCGGGTTCATGTCCGGGTGGAGCTTCTTCGCCAGCTTCCGGTACGCCTTCTTGATCTCCTCCGCCGACGCCGTTTTCGACACGCCCAGCGCGGAGTACGGATCCTTCATCACTGCGCGACCGTAA
Source organism: Deltaproteobacteria bacterium (assembly GCA_005879535.1). Classification (NCBI taxonomy): domain Bacteria; kingdom Pseudomonadati; phylum Myxococcota; class Myxococcia; species Deltaproteobacteria bacterium. Next base: position 67,349 of record VBKI01000065.1, read on the forward strand.
CCACGCGGCCGAGGGTGGTCAAATGGCGTTTCCGAATTCCCCGGGGCGCCGCTCCATCTGTTACCATCCCGGTGTGAGAGCGGTCCCGCTCATCCTGCTTGCTCTCGGTGCCTTCGCCGTCGGCGCCGCCGACCGTCAGCTGCTCGACGAGGTCGTCGCCGTCGTGGAGGCGCACTCGATCACCCTCTCCGAGGTGGCGGCGGAAACCCGGGTCCGGTTGATCGAGACCCAGGGGGCGGCAGCGGCCGCGGCTCCCCTCGATCGACGAATCCTCGCTGCATCGCTGCGCAGGACGATCGAGGAGCGCGTGGTGCTCTCCGAGATGCAGCGGCTGAAGCTCTTCGATCTGGAACCCGGCGAGATCGACGCGCTGCTCGCGCGGATGCGCTCGCGCTTTGCTTCCCGCGCCGACTACGACGCGTTCGCTCGGACCATCGAGCTGACCGACGACGAGATCGGCGCGATCCTGGCCCGGGAGCTGCGCGTCGCGCGGTACCTGGACAACCGCCTCAAGCTCGCGGCGCAGCTGCGCGAGAGCGAGTTGGAGGAAGCGGCGCGGAGAAAGAAGCTCTCCGCGGCCGAGCGCGAGCAGCTTCGCGAGCAGCTCGCGCAGGAGAAGTACCAGCGCCTGTTGCACGAGCTGCTCATCGACCTGCGCAGGCGCGCGAGCGTGCGCGTGCTCGATTCCCTGGAGGCGGCCGGAACGGTCGCGGCGGGACAGTAGATGGCGGTCCGCCTCCGGCCCCGGCTCGAGATTCGGCGGATGACGGCGGCGGACCTCGACGAAGTGATGGTGATCGAGCGGGCCGCCTTCCGGCATCCCTGGTCGCCGGAGCTTTTCCGCCGCGAGCTGGAGCACGACTGGAGCACCATCCTCGTCGCGCTGGAGCCGCTGACGAGCGCCAGCGGCAGGGGCAGCGAACGGATCGTCGGCTTCCTCATCTACTGGCTCGTGCACGACGAGGTCCACATCCTGAACGTCGCAGTCGCGCCGGAGCAGCGCCGCAAGGGAGTGGCGCGGATGCTCATGGCCGAGACGGAGAAGCGGGCGCAGCAGGCGGGCGCGGCGCTCTTGACGCTGGAAGTGCGCCGCTCGAACCAGGCGGCCCTCGATCTCTACCGGGAGTTCGACTACCGGGCCGTCGGCGTCCGGCCAAACTACTACGTCGACGAGGGCGAAGACGCCATCGTGATGGTCAAGGAACTCAAGTCCTCCCGCTAAGCTCGCGCCAAGTCTTCAGGTCGACGAAAGGAAGACGTTAGCCTCGCCGTTTTCCTTCCCGGGAGCGGAGGACAGCAGTCACGTCCGGCAGCGTGATGCCGTGGGCCTGGAGAAGGACCAGCGCATGGTAGAAAAGGTCGGCGGCTTCGTGGGCGATCTCGTCGGGTTTGCCGCGCAGCGACGCCACCACCAGCTCGGCAGCCTCCTCGCCGACTTTCTTGTGGCGGAGCGCCTCGTCCGCAAAGAGCTTCGCCGAATAGGAACCTTCCGGCGCCTCCCGCCGCCGCGAGCGCAACACGCGTTCCAGCGCGGCCAGCGTCTCTCCTGGCGAAGGCGGCCCATCGAGCAGCGCGTCGCCGGCCACGAAACAGGAGCGCGCGCCCGTGTGGCATGCGGGTCCCGCCGGGACGACCCGCAGGAGGATGGCATCCTGATCGCAGTCGAGCGCCACGGCGCGCACCGCCTGCGTGTTGCCGCTGGTCGCGCCCTTCGTCCACAGCTCGCGGCGGCTGCGGCTCCAGAACGTCGCCAGCCTTGTCTCCAGCGTGCGCTGCAGGCTCTCGCGGGTCATCCAGGCGAGCATCAGCACCTCGCCGGAGACGGCGTCCTGCACGATGGCGGGCGCGAGCCCCTGCTCGTCCCATTTCACGTCGTCCGGCGTCATATCCGCATGGGGAAGCCGCGCGCGGCGCAAGCCTCCTTCACCGCCGCGATGCCGAGAGTCCCGAAGTGGAACACGGATGCTGCCAGCGCAGCCGACGCGCCCGCTTCGAAGGCTGCGGCGAAGTGCGCCGGCGTTCCCGCGCCTCCGCTGGCGATCACCGGCACGGGAACGGCCACCGTCACCGCCCGCAGCATCTCCACCGCGAAGCCGTTGCCGGTGCCGTCATGATCCATCGAGGTGAGCAGGATCTCGCCGGCACCGCGATCGACGGCCTCGCGTGCCCACTCGATCAGTTCGCGACCCGTCGGGCGCGTGCCGCCGTGGGAGCGGACCTCCCAACCGGGACGGCGCGCCTTTGCGTCGATGGCCACCATCGCGCTCTGCGAGCCCAGAAGGCGCGCCACCGCGGTGATCAGCGCGGGGTCGGCGAGCGCGGCGCTGTTCATCGATACCTTGTCGGCTCCCGCCCGGAGGAGCGTTTCTGCGTCGCCGACGTTGCGGACTCCGCCGCCCACGGCGAACGGAATGCTCAGCTCGCTCGCGACGTGCTCCACCAGTCGCACGAGGGTACCGCGAGCTTCCAGCGACGCGCTGATGTCGAGGAAGCAAAGCTCGTCGGCGCCGGCAGCACCATAGGCGCGCGCCTGTTCGACGGGATCGCCGGCGTCGCGCAGATCCTGGAAGCGGACGCCTTTCACCACCCGGCCGTCCTTGACGTCCAGGCAGGGGATGATCCGCCGGGTCAGCATCCGCCCTCCAGCGCCGTTTGGCCTTCCGCGATGGTGAACCGGCCTTCGTAGAGCGCGGTGCCGGCGATCGCGCCTGCAAGCGTGCGCAGCCCGGCGGCAGCGAGCGCGCGCAGATGCGAAAGATAGCCCGCTCCGCCGGATGCGATCAGACGCGCCCGCGGCACGGCGGCTTCCACCTCGCGGAGCAATGCAAGATCGAATCCTTGCATCGTGCCGTCGCGGGCCACCGCGGTCACGACGAACCAACGCACCCCGCCGCCGGCGAGATCCTTCGCCAGGCCGGCCGGGGAAGGGCCGCGCGTTTCCGTCCAACCCCGCGTCGCCGCGCGCCCGTCCTTGACGTCGATTCCGCACGCCACCCGATCCTGGCCGAAGCGCTCGACGGCCGCCGCCGCCAGCGCGGGCTGCTCGATTGCGGCAGTGCCGAGAATGATCCGGCCCGCGCCCGCGGCGAGCGTCTCCTCGCCGGCGCGCACGTCGCGGATGCCGCCGCCCACCTGCACCACCGCCGGCGCCGCAGCTTGCGCAATCCGGCCGATCAACTCGAGCTGCCTAGGGCCGCCGAACGCGGCATCCAGGTCGACGACGTGCAGGACCACGGCACCCTGCTGCACGAACTCCCGCGCCTGTGCCGCCGGGTCCTGCGACCAGATGCGCGCCGTCTTCCGATCCCCCTGGTGCAACCGCACCGCGCGGCCTTCGAGCAGGTCGATCGCCGGGTACAACTGGGCCGTCACGGCGGTGCCTGGGGCAGGGCAAGGAATCTTTTCAGCAGCGCCTCTCCGTCGCCGGCGCTCTTCTCCGGGTGGTACTGGACGCCGAAGAGCGTGCCTTGGCCGACGACGGCGGGAATCCGCACCCGCCCGTGCTCCGCGACCGCATGAGTGACGCTATCGGGCGCCTCGCAGCGATAGGAGTGAGCGAAGTAAGCCCAGCCGGACGGCTCGAGAGCGCTCGCCCCGGTCGGCCGCAGCTTCTGCCAGCCGATGTGGGGGACCTGCACGTCCTGCGGCAGCCGCGTCACGCGGCCTGGCAACAGTCCGAGTCCGGCGCGGCGGCCATCTTCGTCGCCCTCCTCGAAGAGGAGCTGCATGCCCAGGCAGATGCCGAGCACCGGCGCTCGCCGGCCCAGCGCCGTGCGCAGCGCCTGCTGGAAGGGCGCGGCGCGCTCCATGCCGAGCCCGAAGGCCGCAACTCCGGGCAGAATCACGCGAGGCGCGCGAGCGACGGAGGACGGGTCGGTCAGGAGCTGCGGGTCCCCGCCTGCGCGCCGCAGGGCGTGCAGCACCGATCCCAGGTTGCCCAGACCGAGATCGACGACGGCGACGTTCACAAGACTCCTTTGGTGCTGGGCACGGCCCCGGTCAGACGCGGGTCGACTGCAACGGCCTGCCGCAGCGCGCGCGCGAACGACTTGAACACGGCTTCGGCGCCGTGATGGAAGTCGCGGCCCGTCAACAGATCGATGTGGACGTTGGCGCGGGCATGGTCGGCGAACGCCTTGAAGAATCCCTCGACGACCGAGAGATCCATGGCGCTGCGCGGACCCTGATCGACGGACACGTTCCAGTGCAAGTAGGCGCGTCCGGAGAGATCGATGACCGTGCGCGCCAGTGCCTCGTCGAGCGGGAAGTAGAAGCAGCCGGCGCGGGCGATCCCCTTCCGGTCCCCGAGCGCCTGGTCGACGGCGCCGCCGAGCGCGATCCCGGTGTCTTCGACCGTGTGGTGCTGGTCGATGTGCAGGTCGCCCTTGCAGTTGATCTGCGCGTCGAACGCGGCGTGCTTGGCGAGCGTGTCCAGCATGTGGTCGAAGAACGGGATCCCGGTCGAGACCTGCGCGTCGCCGCGGCCGTCCAGGTCGATGGCGACCTCCAGCTCCGTCTCCCGGGTCTTGCGCGAGATCTTTCCCGTCCGGCTCATGCGTGGGCATCTCCCGTCTCGGCGAGCAGCCGCGAGAGCACCCGGCTGGTATCGCCGGGTGCCTCGACGTGAGCGTAGACGATCGGCGCGCCCGCGTCCTGGGCGGCGCGCGACGCCGCCCTGTCGTCCGCCGTGTCGCCGATGAACAGGACCTCGGACGCCCTTGGCGCTCCGCGCAGCAGCGCGTGCGTGAGCCAGAGCAGCCCTGCGGGATCCGGCTTGCGCGGCCGGTGTCCGTCGGCGACCCAGCAGAGCTCGTCCGGGATCTTCAAGCGGCAAAGCCGTTGCGCAAGGCGCGTCTCGCCCGGGTTCCGCCCCGTGTAGAGGGCGAGCGGAAACCGGGTGGCGACGGCAGCGAGCAGACGGGAGTCAGGGAGCACCTCCTCGTTTTCCCACATCCCCCGCTCGGGCGCGTCGGGGAGCACGTCCTTGGCCTCGAATCCGAACAGGTCGCGGCACATCGGCCCGCCGTAGAGAGCTCCGCAGATCCGCGCGACGGTCTCCTGCCGGATGGGGACGGGACGCTTCTCGTAGAGCGGGCGAACCCCGTGGCCCCCGGCCTCGGCGAGAAAGCGTCCAAGGTCTGGCGCCTCTTGTCGCGCGCGCAGGTAGAGCAGAAGGGCGATCGCGCGGGACATCTCCCAGTCGTCGTTGAAGCCGCCGGCGTTCTTGAACGCCGCGATCTCGACGTCGCGATCGAACGGCGCCCCACGCGCGGGACCCTCGCCGACGAGCGGCACGATGGCGCGGCGGGCAGCTTCCTCCGCCACCGCGTGGTAGCTGGGGCGCGCATCGAGCAGGACTCCGTCCACGTCGAGGATCACGCCCCGGACAGCGCGCAGCGAAAAGCTCACGGCGCGAGCTCCGTCCGGATCGCAGCGAGAAAGGCATCGTTGGCAGCAGGCGCACCGATGCTCACCCGCAGCGCGCGCTCCAGGCCCGGCCCCGACGAGACGTTCCGGATCAGCACGCCCCGGCGGAACAGGGCGGCGTGCAGCTCGCCCGCCGGCATCCGCGTTTGCTCGAAGAGGATGAAATTCGCTCCCGAGGGATGGACCGTGGTTCCAAGCTCGCGAAGAGCGCGGCCGACCCGTTCGCGCTCGCCGACCACGCGGCGAACGCGGTCGGCCACCAACTCGGGGCGAGCAATGAGCGCGCGCGCGATCAGCGAAGTGGAGGCGCTCAGGTTGTAGGGAAGCTGGACCTTGCGCAGCTCCGCGCAGAGGCTCGGCGCCGCCAGCATGCATCCGGCGCGCAGGCTGGCCGCGGCGAACGCTTTCGAAAACGTGCGGAAGAGCGCCAGCCGCGGATGCTGCGGCAGCAGCGGGGTGAAATCCTGCCCGCAGAACTCGCGATAAGCCTCGTCGATCCCCAGCAGACAGGGCACCGCGCGCGCGAGCAGCGACGCGTCCTCCACGGAGAGCGTGGTGCCCGTCGGGTTGTTCGGCGATCCCAGCAGCAGCAGCTTCGCTCCCTCTGCCGCGCGCACCAGCTCTTCGAGGGGGAAGCGGAATTCGCCGGAACCGCCGCGAAGCGGAACGGCGATGACGCTTGCGCCCAGCGCTTTCGCCTGCAGCGCATACAGTGCGAAGGACGGCGCGACCACGACCACCGTATCGCCGGGCTCGATGCAGGCGAAGAGGAGCAGCTGGAGCAGCTCGTTCGAACCGTTCCCCACCAGGACGCCGGCGCGATCGACGCCGAAAGCCTGTGCGAGATCTGCCCCGAGCCGCGCGCCGTCGGTGATGGGGTACTTCGACCAGTCCATTGCCTCGAGCTGAGCGGACAGCTCCCGCTTCAGCTCCGGCTGGACGTCGTCGGGGCTCTCATTGAGATGCAGCGGCACCGGAGCCGGATCTCGCGGCGGCCCATAGGGCGCAAGCGGCCGCACGGTGCTGCGCACGAACTCCTCCGGGGCCCGGCTCATTTGCGCCGCACCTCGATGGCGCGGGCGTGGCCGTGCAGGCCCTCGGCGCGCGCCAGCGATTCGATGGCGGCGGAATCTGCCGCGAGCTGCCCGGGGCCGTACTCGATGACGTTCTGCCGGCGAACGAAGTCGGCCGCGTTCAGCGGCGAAGCGAACCGCGCCGTGCCGCCGGTGGGCAGCGTGTGGTTGGGACCCGCGAGATAGTCGCCGACCGGTACGGGCGCGTAGTGACCGACGAACACCGCCGCGGCGCGCGGGACTTTTGGCAACGCGGCTGCGGCGTCCCGCAGGAGGAGCTCGAGATGCTCGGGGGCCAGATCGTTCGCGAATGCCAGCGCCTCGTCCAGGTCGCGGGCGACCACCGCGGCGCCGCGGGCCGCCAGAGACTCGGCCGCGACGCGGTTCGGATGCCCGGCGAGCTCCGCCTTTACCGCCTCGACGGTCCGCTGCGCGAGCGATGCCTCGGGTGTGACCAGCACGCTCAACGCCAGCGGATCGTGCTCTCCCTGCGCCACGAGGTCGGCCGCGACTTGACGCGGATCCGCGCTGCCATCGGCGACGATGACGACCTCCGTCGGTCCGGCCAGCGAATCGATGCGCACGTCGCCCGAGAGCTGCCTCTTCGCTTCGGTGACGTACGCGTTTCCTGGCCCGACGATCACGTCGACTTTCGGGACCGTCGCCGTTCCCAGGGCGAGCGCCGCCACCGCCTGCGCTCCGCCCGCGAGCAGGATGCGCGTGGCTCCCGCGATTCGCGCCGCCGCCGCGACCTCCGGAAGGATGCCGCCGTCGCGACGCGGCGGAGTCGCCACGATCACCTCGGGCACTCCCGCGAGCCTGGCGACGGCGGCCGTCATGATGACCGTGGAGGGGTACGCCGCGCGGCCGCCGGGCACGTAGCAAGCCGCCCGTTGCAAGGGAATGGTCAGGCAGCGCACGACTCCGCCGGCCTGGAGATGCACGGCGTACGAGGAAGGAATCTGGCGGGCATGGAAGTCGCGCACCCGCTCGTGCGCGGTGACGAGTGCCTGCCGGACCTGGGCAGGGCACTCGTCCGCCAGCGCGCTCCAGCGCGCATCGTCGATGAAGAATGACTCGAGGCGCGGTCCATCGAAGCGCTCGGTCAGCTCGCGGACGGCCGCGTCCCCACGGGCGCGGACGTCGGCGATGATGGCGGCGACCGAAGCCGAGATCTGCGACCCGATCTGTGCGGTCGTGCGCAGCGAGATCGCCTGCAGACGATCCGCGGGATCCTCCAGACGCAGAATGCGGATCATCCGAGCTTCTCCAGGAGCGGCAGCATCTCCTCCACCTTCAATCGATACGCGGCGCGGTTCACCACCAGCCGGGCGGTGACCTGCAGGATCTCGTCGACTACCACCAGACCGTTCTCTTCCAGCGTGCGACCGGTCTCCACCAGATCGACGATCGCGTCGGTGAGTCCGCTGACCGCCGCGAGCTCGACGGATCCGGCGAGGTGGACGAGGTCCACGGGCACTCCGCGACGGCCGAACCACTGCAGGGTGAGCCGGGGATACTTCGTGGCCACGCGGAGCGACCGGCCCAGCTCCGCCGTCACGCTCGATCCCCGCGGCGCCGCCAGGCAGAGCCGGCAACGGCCGAACCCGAAGTCGATCGGCGTCAGCAGATCGGCGGCCGACTCGAGCACCTGATCGAGCCCGCAGACGCCGAGATCCGCCGCGCCGCGCTCCACGTACAAGGGCACGTCGCCGTCCTTGAGGACCACGAAACGTGCCGAGGATCCCGCCGCGATGATCAGCTTTCGGGACGTGCCCGGCTCGTCTTCCGGCACGACTCCCGCGTGCGCGAACCGCTCGAGCGCGGGCCTTTGCAGCCGGCCCTTCGGCAGGGCGATGGTCAGCATGCGAGCGGCACCAGCGCGTCGAGATCGAGCGAGAACCCGACCGCGGGCCGGGGATCGCCGAAGCGGCCGAGCAGGGTGTCGTACCGGCCACCGCCGCCGACCGGACGGGGCGCGCCGGTCGCGTACAGATTGAAGACGATGCCGGTGTAGTAGCCCAGCCCGCGGACCTCTCCGAGATCGACCTCCAGCTCGGCTCCGAGGCTGCGAGCCGCGCCGAGCGCGGCGGAGATGCGCTGCAGGGCCTTCAGGGCATCCTCGGTGGGCGCCAGCGCCTCGGCCCTCGAGAGCAGCTCGCCCGCTTCCGTCTGCGGGCGCGGCGGCTGCGCCAGCAGCAGGAGCGCATCGCGCGCTTTTCCCGGAGTGACCTCGCGCTCGCACAGGCTCCGCAACGTCGGCAGGTCCTTGCGATCGATGGCGTCGTTGAGCGCGGCGGCGAGCCTGCCTCCGGCCCCCGCCGCGGCGGCAAGGGCGGAGAAATATCCGGTGCTGCCCAGGGAGATGCGACCGCGAATGCCGAGGGCGTGCAGCGAGGCGGCGGCAAGCGCGAGGATCTCGGCATCCGCTTCGGCGCCGGCGGCGCCCACCAATTCGCAACCCGCCTGCAGTCTCTCGTGTACGGGCCCGCTGTCGGGTGCCACCCGGCGCACGATGCTGCCGCGGTAATACAGTCGCAACGGAGACATGCCCGAGAGTCGCGTCGCCGCGATGCGGGCGACCTGGGCGGTGAAGTCCGCGCGCAGCGCGATCAGCCGCCCGCTGCGATCGAGCGCCCTGAACGCTTCCGGTCCGAACACGTCCGCCGCCTCGATCGCAGGCGGGATGACCTCCGCGTAGCCCTTGGCCTCGAAGCGCGCGCAGAGCGTCGCCTCGCAGCGACGCAGGCGCCGCGCCGCCTCGAAGAGGAGGTCCTGCGTTCCGGGAAGTGGCGTCGCCGGTTGCACGAAGGGGCGATTGTCGACGGCGGACGCCGACGGCGCAAGGGCGCGTGTTATAGGCTGCGCCGTCCGTGTACTTCCTCGTGCGCCCGCTGCTCTTCATGCTCCAGCCGGAAACGGCGCACGGCCTGGCGGGCGTCCTGTTGCGCGTCCGCTCGGCCCCGCGCGCGATCCCCGGCGCCGATCCAGTGCTCCGGCAGACGTTGTCGGGGATCGATTTTCCGACCCCGCTCGGTCTGGCAGCCGGTATGGACAAGGGCGACGTCCTTGCGCCGGGCTGGTTCCGCCTGGGGTTCGGCTGGGTGGAGATCGGAACGATTACCCCCCGACCCCAGGCGGGAAACGAACGGCCCCGCCTGTTCCGGCTCGTCGATCAGCGCGCGATCATCAACCGGATGGGCTTCAACAATGCCGGCGCGACGGCGGTGGCGGAGAAGCTCCGCCGGTTGCCGCCCCTTCCAGGGCCCGTCTGCATCAATGTCGGCCGCAACAAGGACACTCCGAACGAGCGTGCAGCCGAGGATTACGTCTCGGCGTTCCGCGTCCTGGCGCCGCATGCCGCGCTCGCCTCGATCAATGTCTCCAGCCCGAATACGCCTGGGCTCCGCGCGCTCCAGGCGGAGCTGGGAACGCTCGTCGCCGAAGTGGTCAAAGCGCGCAACGCGATGGCCCGCCGGATCCCGGTGCTGGTGAAGCTCTCTCCCGACGAGCCCGACGGCCGCCTGGTGGAGATGGCTCAGGCGGCACAGGCCGCGGGCGCGGACGGCATCATCGCGACCAACACGACGATCGATCGCGCTGCGGTGCGGGCCCATCCCCGAGCAGCGGAAGCGGGCGGCCTCTCCGGCGCGCCGCTGCGCGAGCGCGCATTGCACGTCTGCCGGCTACTGTATCGCAGCGTGTCCGTCCCCATCGTAGGAGTCGGCGGCATCTTCACCGCCGAGGATGCCTACGCGCGCATCCGCGCGGGCGCTTCTCTGATCCAGGTCTACACGGCGCTCGTCTACGAAGGACCGGGTCTACCGAAGCGGATCTCGCGCGGTCTCGCGGCGCTGCTGCGCCGCGACGGGCTCACGCTGCCCCAGGCGATCGGCAAGGACACGTAGTGTAGTCTCAATCGTACCCGCAAAGCCGCACCTCGCGGTGCGGCGCGGCTAATCAGCTTCCTCGAGCCCGAGCTTCTTTGCCTGCCGCGAGACGATGGCCGCCGCCAGCACCTTGGGCACGTACTCGCGGGTCTCCTCCGGCAGCTTCTTCATCCGGTACAGGTGCCAGAAGTCGCGCTTCTCCTTGCGAAAGCCACCCGGCTCCTGCGCGATCTGGTGCAGGACGCGGCGGACTCCGGTCTCGCCGCGGTTGTAGGAAGCCATCGCCAGCATGAAGGAATCGCTGCCGTATTCGGCGAGCAGATTGGCGAGATGCCGCGCCGCCGCCCTCGTCTCGCGGTCGGCGTCGTACCGCTCGTCCACTTTCGCGTCGACGCGCAGGCCGTAGTTGTGGGCAGTGGTCGGCATCATCTGCCACATGCCGGCCGCCCCCGCACTGCTCTTCGCTTTGGGATCGAACTGCGTCTCCGCCCATGCCACGTACGCCATCTCCTCGGGAAGGCCGAGCGCGTTGAACTCGCGGCTGATCATCCCCCAGTACCGCTGCTTGCGCCGGTAGACGAACTTCAGATTCGGCGCCTTCGTCAGCTCGTCGATGTGGAACTTCAGCCGCTCCTTGAAGATGGGCGGCACCGCGTAGGTGTCGGCATCGAACTTGCGGAGGATGTCGCGGATCTGCCGGTCGATCTCGTCGCCGGACTCCGCCAGCGCCGCCGCTTTGCCCTTGTCGGACTTGCCGAGCGCGGCCAGCGTATTCCTGGCGTTGCCGGTGAGCGTGTTCAGCCGTTCTTCGAGCGCCGCGAGCCGCTCCGGATCGGACTCCTCGTTCATCTGTTGCTGGACCGCCTCGATGTCCCGGTCGAGGCGCTCCTTCTGCGTCACCAGCTCCTCGATCTGCCGCTTCTGCCGGGCGATCACGACTGCCATCGCCGCCACGACCATCGCGGCCACGGCGGCCACGACGGCGACGACCTTGACCCAGCGCCTGGCGGTCTTGGTCCGCGTGAAGCGCTGCACCTCCTTCAAGGTGGCGGCCATGATCATCATGGTCTTTCCCGAAGGCATTCCACCCGCCTTCGCGCGCTCCTCGGCCACTTTTTTCGCCGCGAGCTCCGCCAGCCGCGCCGTCGCGGTGTCGGCGCTGCTCTTGAGGTCGCTGGAGATCCGGTTCATCTCCGAGGTTGCGTCGATGCGCGGCGGCGAGGAGCCGCGCCGCGCGGCCTCGGCGCGCTGGATCGCGCTGATCGACGCCGCCTCCGTCTTCATCGCGCCGCCCATGCCTTCCTTGGCGTCGAACTCGACCTTCACCAGCGGTCCGCCGGCACCGAGCTGCACTTCCTCGCCCTGCCGCAGCCGATGCTTGGCGACGCGCCGGCCCTCGACCAGCGTGCCGTTGGTGCTGGCGGTGTCCACCACGAACCAGCAGCCGTCCTCGAGGAGGAATTCGGCGTGGTGGTTGGAGACTTTCGGGTCGCGCTGCTTGTCGAAGCGGACGTCGCAGTCCGACGCGCGGCCCACGCGCAGGGTCGGTTTCGCCGACGTCGAAGTCTTGCCCTGCAGACTTCCCGACAGGTGTGTGATGCGGATCATGCGCGCCACTCCCCTTGCGGCGGCGAACGATTCTTCCTAACACGCTTGCCGCTCAGGTCCGAAGGGCGGCGAGATCGGGTTGGTCTTCTCCGGTCGCCGCGCGTCGCGGCTCCACGGCCCCGAACGCGGCGCGCACGACGGCCATCACCGCGAGCGCGATCGCGAGCCCGAGGAAAATGTCGAGCAGGTAGTGGTGGTTGAGGTAGACGGCAGCGAAGCAGACCAGCAGGAAGTACGGCGCAGCGATTCGCCGGAACCGGCGCAGGTGCCAGCCATAGATCATCGCCAGGAACGGATAGACGACGTGGAGGCTGGGGATGGCGCCGAACACGTCCGCGCTCTTGCCGTAGAACCCCTGCATGACGGGAATGCCGATCAGGTGATCGAACCGGATGGCTCCCGCCGGCGAAGCATGGACGGCGAGGTTCACGACGAATCCGTGATCGGAGACGTACCACGGCGGCGCGGCCGGGTAGACGTAGTAGCAGGCGAAGCCGATGAAGTTGGAGATCACGAAGATCCAGGTGAACCGCTCCGCGCGCCGCACCTGGCCGTTGGCGATGAACCAGATGCTGAGCAGGATCGACTCCCCGATGAAGAACATCGGCGTGTAGGCCAGGCCGCAGAGGAAGTCGAGGACCGGGCTCGTGTGCCGCTGCAGCCACTCATTGGGGGTCAGCCCATGGATCCCGAACCAGCGCAGATCGAAGTCGTACGGCTCGTGCACGTGGATGACGGGCGAGCGGATGTAGTCCGCGTACCAGCGCATCGAATCGTACACCAGCGCGTAGAGCAGGTAGGGAAGTCCGATCAGCGCCAGCTTGCGGCTCTGGTCGTTCCAGAGCGAGAGCACGAGGGCGATGACGGCGGCCAGGAAATGCTCCGGGCCCGGACCGCCGAGCAGATGCAGCGCCGCCAGATACGCGATGGTGAGCGCGGGGATCCAGATGGTGAAGAAGGGATGCGCGTCCCGCAGCTGATCGGGGCGGGGCCGCAGGAAGGTGGGCATCCTATGCGGCCCCCTGCTGGGCGGCGTCGGCAGGAACGGCCGCGGTCCTTCTCCGGTCGCGGAGCGAAAGCACCGCCGGCAGCGCGAACAGCGCCGCCGTCAGGCAGGTCACCTCGCCGATCACCGCCGTCAGCCCGAAGCTCTGGATGGCCTGGTTGTCCGCGGTCACCAGCGTCGCATAGCCGATCATGGTGGTGACCGAGCAGAGCGCCACCGCGCCGCCCGAGGAGGAGAGCGCCTCCTCCACGCTGCAGGTCTGCCGGTACCGCTGGTAGAGGTTGACGGCATAGTCCACGCCGATTCCGAAGGTGATGGGCAGGACGGCGAAGTTGACGAAGTTCAGCTTCAGCGAGAGAGCGGTCATCGCTCCCGCTCCCCAGAGAACCCCGAGCGAGAGCGAGGCGATCACCCACGCGCCGTCGCGAATGCTGCGCATCACCACCACCGTGAGCAGGGCGACGGCGAAGAAGCTGAGCAGCGCGGTGAACCGGCCGTCGTCGGTGATCGCCTGGACGATGTCCGTCGTCAGCACGATCTGGCCGGCCACCAGCGCGCTCCGATCTACCTTCAGCGCCGCCTCGCGCACGGTCCGGGCGTGCTGGATCTGCGCGCGGCCGTTCGAGCTGTCGGTGGCGAGGGTCGGGAACACCAGGACGATCCGGCCGCGGTGCCCGTCCTTCTCCACGAACGCGCGCGTCAGCCGCTCTGGCACGTCCGAGAGCGAGACGGGCTCGAGCTTGGTCCGCTCGCGCAAGCGCCGGATCTCCGGGGGCAGCTCCGCTGCCGGCCGCTTGTCGAGGAGGCTGAAGATCTGCCGCAGGATCTCCAGCTTCTGCGTTTGGTCCTTTGGAATGAACTGCTGCAGCGTGACCACCGACTCGATGGTGCTGTTCGGTCCTTCCTGCTCCTTCTCCTTCTCGATCGCCGCGGCCACCGCCTGCGCTTCTTCCGGCGAACCGGTGAGCACCACCGTGGGAGTCTGGTACGACTGCAGGACCGCGTCGACGTGGCGGTCCCAGTAGCCCTGTCCGTGATTCTCGCTCGACCGGCTCCCCAGCTTGGTGAAGTCGTACTGGATCGGCTCCTGCGCGAACAGGTAGCCGGCATACAGCGAGGCGCCGCCGAGAGCGACCGTGATCACCACCGGGATCAGCGGCCTTCTCACCACCAGCTGGGCGAAGGGGCCGGCGAGCCACCCGACCACCCGGCCACGCTTCGGCGGCGCGAGCTCGCCGTAGGGCCAGAATTTCTCCTGGAGTGCGATCAAGGCCGGCATGAGCGCATAGGTGGTGAGCCAGCAGAGGGCCATCCCGAAGAAGCCCATGAAGGCGAACTGGTTGAACCCACGGAAGCTCACTGCTCCCAGCGAACCGTAGCTCGCCGCCGCGGCGGCGCTCGCCGCGAACGTGGCGATCCAGGTGGCGCGCAGCGAGAGGGGAAGCGCCCTGGCGATGTCCGAGCCGTGCCTGCGCTCCTCGATGTACCGCGCGAGGAGGATGATTCCCGCGTTGATCCCATTGCCGATGATGATGCTGCCGAGGAACGCCGTGTTCGGATTGAGGTAGTGGATCACCTCGCGCGAGAGAGCGAAGGTGAGGGCGACGCCGGTGAAGAGCGGAAAGACCAGAAGCGGTACCGCCCGGATGGTGCGGTAGTAGAGAATCAGCGCCAGACCGACGGCGGCGAGCGTGAGCGCGCTGGAGAGCGCGAGATCGCGGACCAGCGCTTCCTGCGCCTCGATCAGCCCCTTGATCTCGCCGCCGTAACCGATCTCGATGCTTGGATGGAAGCTCTTGGGATTGAGCTCTTTCACCTTGAAGTCGACGGCGCCGAAGATCCGCTGATCGTCCTCGAGGCTCACCGCCGCGCCTGGAGGCGAGAGCAGCATCACCAGCGTGTGGCCACCTTCGCCCGCGAGGTACCCGTCGGGGTAGCGGTCGAGGCGCGCGTAGGCTGCCTTGATCCGGGCCACCGCCTCGTCGAGACTGACCGAAGGCGCGGTCTCCCCGTCGTCGGCGAGGTCGACGAGCAGTGGATTCGCCCGGGCAATCTGCGAGCGGAGCGCGTCGCGCGCGGCGATCAGATCCTTGAGATCGGCATAGAGCGCTCCGTGGCGGTCGAGGAACTCCTTCTCCGCGTCGACGCGCCAGTGCACCTGCGCCACCAGCGACGGCGGCAGTTGCTTCAGGCTTGCAGCCAGCGCGTCGACGAACCGTTCGCCGGCCTTCAGATCGTCGGTGCGCACGACGATCGCGAGGTGCGAGAGGCCGCCGATGCGCCTCTCCAGCTCGGCGAGGGCCACCGCCGCCGGAGCGCCCTGCGGCAGGAGCTCACGAAGATCGGTGCGCAGATCGCCGTAGAGCCGCGCTGCGCCAGGGATGGAGGCGACGAACGCGAGGATCCCGAGGAGCACGATCAGCCTGGGCCGGCGGAGCGAGAGCGCCGCCCACCACTGCCAGAACCGCGCGGTCCGGGAGAGCTGCTCCATCGCGTCAGTCCTACGCCGCGCCGTGCCTGCGCGCTACGGCCTCGATCGCCTCGCGCAGTAGCGACAGCCCGCTCAGCGCGGTGTCGCGGTCGATGGTCAGCGCCGGCTGCAGCCGGATCGCGTGGGTGTAGCTCATCGCCAGAAGTCCGCGGCGCAGCCCGTCCTGGAAGATCTCGCCGCAGATCTTCCTCGCCAGAGGCTCTTTCGTCTCCCGGTCGGAGACCAGCTCCACGCCGAGGAATAGTCCCTCTCCGCGGACGTCGCCCACCCATCTCAGGCGGTCCGGCCAGGTGCGCAGCTCGTCCAGCATCGCCGCGCCGACCTCGCGTACGTTCTGCAGGACGTTGTCGCGATGGAGGATCTGGATGCTGGCCAGCGCCGCCGCCGCGGCCAGCGGGTTGCCGCCGTAGGAGGAGGAAGACCCGCTCGGATTCGCCCAGGGCTTTGCCTGCGCGATCTCCCCTTTCGCGACCACGCCGCTGATCGGGAAGCCGCCGCCGAACGCCTTCCCGATGGTGATGATGTCCGGCGTCACGCCGCTCCGCTCGCACGCGAACCAACGGCCGGTACGACCGAAACCCGTGATCATTTCGTCGGAGATGAACACCGCGCCGTGCTCCCTGGCGATCTCCTGTGCTCTCACCATGAACTCCGGCGGCGGAATCACGTTCCCCGCGGTCCCCTGGAGGGGTTCCATGATCACCGCCGCCACGCTGCCCGCCGTCTGGTGGCGCAGCTGGTCGCGCGCCAGATCCGCGCAGGCGATGCCGCAGCTCCGCGGCTCGAGCTTGAGCGGGCATCGATAGCAGTTCGCAAAGGGCAGCACGTGACCAGGTGGAATCGGCCCGTAGCTCTTCGCGTTGCCGGCGCCGTTCGCGGAAAGCGCCCGCGCCGTCTTGCCGTGAAAGCCACCCCAGAAGCCGACGACTTCCTGGTGGCCGGTGTGGTTCATCGCCAGGCGGAACGCGCTCTCCACCGCCTCGGCGCCGCTGGAGTAGAGCTGGACCTTGTCGACGCCCTTGGGCGTGACCTTCGCGACCTCGTTGATCAGGTCCGCGCGCGGCGCGCTGGTGAACGATCCGACGGTCACCTTGTCGAGCTGCTCGTGGAGAGCCTTCGTCCACGCGGGGTGGCGATGGCCGAGGCTGTTCACGCCGATCCCGCCGATCAAGTCGACGTATCGGTTGCCGTCGACGTCCTCGATCACCGAGCCCTGCGCGCGTTCGACGGCGATGCCGGAGCTGAGCGCGAAGCCCTGCAGGCCGGGGGCAAGATGCCGCTGCTCGTGCTCCACCAGGCTGCGGGATCGCGGGCCAGGGATTTCCGTCTGGATGTGCGGGGCTTTGAGCGCCATTTCCCTCGCCTTCAGAAGCCGCAGCGGAGCGTTCGATTCCAGACCCGCTGCGCCGATGGGCGGGCACGTCTAGCACATGTGCCAGGCATCTGCAGGCGGGAAAAGGTCGGATGCCGTCTCAGAAGGCGGGCAGATTCGCGGGCTTGTTCGCGTAGGAAAATTCGGAGAGCGCCTGGCCGCTGCGCACTGTCGGCTCCTCGCCCGGCCTCTCGATTCGCAGCTCGTAATGGTTCTCGTAGGTGTAGGCCATTGGAGCAGCCCAGGTGCTCACCAGCAGCCGCGACAAGGGCCCCATCTCGTCGAGGAGATCCTGGCGGTAGAGCAGCTTCCGCGCCTGGACGTGCACGGTCACCGTCTCGCCGTCCACGCCCCGGGCCACGGCCGCAACGCGTTGCGGAACGTCGTACTCGAAATGCCCTCCCGGCTCGTGGCGCAGATCCTCGAATGCGATTTTGACGTCGGTGGATCGGACTTCCGTCTTTCCGTCGCGCGAGGTGTACATCCACCCCTGCGGCGGCAGCCGCGAGCCCCCCGGGGGAAAGAGGATCGCCAGCGCCGCGCTCGTTCCCTGCTCGCCGTCGAACGCCTGCATCCGGTACCAGAGCGAGGCGCTCTTGTAGGCCGGGACCGTGGAGTAGGACGTGTCGGCGTACGAGTAGCCACGCATCCGGCGGCTGCCGGTGCCTGCGCTCCACAGCGTTCCCTCGAACCTGCTGCGCAGGGCGAAGATGGTGTGGTCGAAGACTGCATGGCCGCTGGCGTCGAAGACGACGCGGCCCCCGCCGGGCCGGACCGGCTGCGTCTCGGGAAGGACGGTGGCGTCCACCACCAGCTTGCGGCCCGCGAAGTGGACGTGATGGCTCGCGTCCGGGCCCATCGTCAGGCGGGAGGTGCCCATCTCGATGGCGCCTTCCGGCTGCACGGCCCACTCGCCGCTCTCGAACGCTTGCCCGTCCTCGATGGTCCTGCCGTCGGGCGCCACCACTACCGCGCGCACCGCGCCCTTGCCGTGCCCTTCGAGGCCGGCATTGCTGACGAGGAACTGCACGCGGGCGAACGACCCGTCGTCGGCGCTGAAGAGGAAGGAGTAGCTCTCCGAGTAGAACGCTTCGGAACGGAGCTTGGGGAGAAAGCTCTTCTGCGTCAGATTTGCCGTGTCGGGAAGCGCGCTGGAAAAGCCGTGCACCTGCTCCTCGGCGAACGGATTTCCGTACGAGACGAAGAGCACCGCCATGGCGGCGAATCCCGAGGCGACCGCGCCGATCAGCGCCAGCACCGGATGCGGGCGACCGGTCTGCTCGCGGAAGACGAAGATCCGGTGCAGCGGCAGGTTCCAGCAGAGCGACACGCCGAGCCCGACCACGGCGGCTGCCACGAGCGGGTTCCAGCGCAGTCCCTCGGTGAGGAGGATGACGCCGACCGTGTTGAGGAGCAGCGAGGTGAGGGAGATGGCCGCGTACCGCGGCACTTCCACCAGGACCGAATTGTCCTGCGTCTTGAAGGTGTAGATCTTGTTCACGGTGAAGTTGGTGATCGCTCCGAGCAGCGCCCCGAGGGCGCGCGAGCTCCCGGTGTAGATCCCGACTACCTCCACCAGGATCGTGAACGTGCCGTAGTCGACCGCCGTCGCGATCGCCGAGGCAATCCACGCGCGTTGAAACCATCCCGACAGCTCCTCCTCGCGGGTGGACGCGGCCGGGGCGGCACCCTCGCGTTTGCGCAGCTGACCGTGGATGTAGATGAAGCGCCGGATCGCGGTGACGTTCGCCATCACCGCGACCAGCAGCAGCGTGGCGAGCATCAGGTAGAACGCGGGGTGCGAGCCGCGAGGCTCGGCGAACTGCGCCAGATATGGCGAGAGCACGCCGGCCGAGCCGATGTACAGCGCGCGCTCGCCGCGGTTCATCGATCCCATCCGCGCGTCGATCCCGGAGATCTCGCCTTTGGCACGGGCGTAGGAGACGAGCAGTGCGCCGGCGAGCGAGGTGAGCGCGAGCCAGAATCCCAGGGGATAGCTCCGGTAGTACGCCGCAATGCCGGCGAAGGTGGCGATCTCCGCGTAGCGATCGACGGCGGCGTCGAGGAGCTCGCCGGCGTCGGACGCCGTGCCGCGCGTGCGCGCCACCATCCCGTCGAGCGCGTCGAGGATCGCGCAAGCGATCACCAGCCAACCGCCGAGCGTGAAACGGCCGGTGGCGAACGCCGCGGCGCCGGCCACGCTGCAGCCGAGCGACCCGAGCGTGAGCTGATTCGGCGTGATCCGCAGGCGCAGGCAGAGCTTCTCGAGGGGCTCGAAGCACCAGTAGCCGAACTCGATGAAGAAGCGGCTCAGGAATACGCTTCCCGGCTCCTTCTTCACCCGCTCGGGCACGTACCGGCCCTTGACCAGCACGCGGAGCGAATACGCGCCGAGCAGCACGACAACGATCCCAATCGTCACCAGCAGAGACAGGCTTCACCTCGCGTTCACAACCCGACTCGGCTGCGCCTCGGGCGGACACACGCCTACCCGCTCGATTCCATGCCCAAGTACCTTGTCTCAGGCAATTTTGCAACGAATGCGACTTTTCGTTACCTGCCCATGACAATCAACACGATCGGCAGGCCGACGCCCAGGCCACCGATGGCGTCCTCGGTGGGCTCGTCTTTCACGGAGAGCGTGGCCTCGGGGCCGCCGTCGAGGTTCATAGCGTCGACGACGCCCACCTGTTCCGCCAACCATTTTCCAACGCTGCGCCGAATCGCCGGCCACTGGGAGGCGAAGAGGAGAATGCGCCCGTCCTTGAGCTGCGCGATCGCGGCGGTACGCGACGACTCGGCGCAGTAATTCGGTCCTGCGCACGCGGCGGCTCCATTGCGCACCAGGGCGGGAAAGCTCTTCATCGCTTCCGTCCATTGCTCCGCGCGGAACTCGGAGGGAGCGAGAAACCGCGGGGACAGGGCGGAGGCGGGCTCGCGGCTCACCATCGGCGTCGAGGCGGAATCGGGGGGCCGCGGGACGGACCCGAAGTACAGGGCATCCTGCCGTTGGCATCCCGCACCGCGGACGCGCAAGCCGTCGGAGACGAGCTCGCATGTCGGCCGCACTTCAGCGCCGTCCTTCGAATAGAACGACCCGTTCACGATCGCGATGGCGTTCGGGAACCGCTTCCGCCATTCCGTAAGCGTCGGGCGCGTCGCGTCGTAACGGACGAGAAGGCGCGTCTTGGCGAGATCGGCGAGCACCACGCGGGCGGACCAGGCGGGATCGCCTCCCAGCTCGGCTGCCGGCGCGGTTTCGACGCCCGGCGCCACGCGCTTCCACGGCGTGGACAGCGACACTCCGGCAATCAGGAGCAGCGCGTAAATCACTCTCCTGAGACTGTACACGCGCACAGGGACCTTGACAATCCGACGCGACGCGTTACAAGCTCCGCGTCACGGAATAACGAAAGAGGGAATGACATGACCGAGTTCCAGACCAGGATCCATGAGGCCTTCCAGCAGGCACAGACGAGGGCCGCCAGCCGCGCCCGTGAGTTCGAGCAGGAGGCGCGCAAGGTCCTCGAGACGCTGGGCGATCGCGCCCAGGCGGAGCTGCGGACGCTGCTGCAGAACGCCGCGAAGGGATCGCGCGAGCAGATCGCCGCCCTGGGTACTGAGCTGGAGAAGCTCGGCAAGAAGCTGCAGGACATCGCCGCGCGCAGCGCCGTGAAGGCCGAGGCGAACGGCGCAGCCAAGCCGGACGACACGCCCTCTCCGAACTGACGGGGGCCTTCGGCCTCCCGATTTGGCTTGGGTGCTGCGCGAGGGTCGCGCCCCGGGAGGCCGTCGGGATTGAGTACCGCTACACAGTACTTTTCCGCACATTTCACGCCGCGCGCGCCTTGTCCGCCAAAGCGGCCGGTTGCTAGCCTTCGACGTCTTGCCGGTTTTGCCGGGCGTTCCCGGCCGGAGGGGCATGACCGCAAGAGGCGCCAAGGTGGCTGCAATCGCGGGTGTGTGCGCTGCCGTCGCCTTGGCTGGCGTGGGGGCGGTTCTGTATCTCGTTCCCCGGGCTGTCCCCATCTTCCAGAGAACGCTGGGCAATTTTTCCTCGGGCAGGATGGGGCAGGCCGGGATGGAGGCGCTGCTGGAACGCGTTGCCAAGCGCCTCGACCCCGAGCTGCGAACGAAGCTTGCGCAGGCGGTGCTCACCGAGTCGGAGCGCGCCGGCTATGACCCGCTGTTCATCCTCGGGCTCGTTTCGGTGGAAAGCGGCTTCCGCCCGCACGTTTCCAGCGAGCGAGGAGCCTACGGCCTCATGCAGCTCAAGCCCTCGACTTTCGCTTGGATTGCGGGCCGCAACCCCGACATCGGCGACGGCGCCGCGGTGAGCGAAGACCCCGTGATCGACGTGCGCCTGGCCATCCGATACTTCGGTTGGCTCGAGCGGAGCTTCCACCGGCGCGAGGAGGCGCTCATGGCCTACAACGCCGGACCCGGACGTATGCGGCACTACAAGCGCGTGGGAATCCCTCCCGCGGTTCGAGCCTATCCGCGCAAGGTGATGCGGGAGTACGAGCGATTCGCGAGGCTTGCAGGACGTCAGGATCCTCGCGATGTGATGCTCGCTCGGGCAAACTGAACCGGTGGGTCTTCTCCTCTGGCTGCTGCTGTCGGCCACGCAGCCGGCGATCGTCGAGGGCCGCGTCGGCGAGCGCGGTGCGGCAGGTGCGGCATTCGCGCAGGTGACGCTCGCCCAGGGCGATCGCAGCCAGGTGGTCAGGACGGGGCCCGACGGAAAGTTCCGATTCCGCGCCTTCGATGGCGGCGGCACGCTGACGGTCAAGCTGCCACAGGGATGGATCTCCTCGGAGCCCCTTTCGAAGACGATCGCCCCGGCGTTGCACGGCGATACGATCCGCAACGATTTCACGGTGATGGCGCGGCGAGTGCTGCGGGGGAGGCTGATGCTCGCCGGCGCGCCGCTCGCCGATGCGCAGGTCACGGCCGGGACCATCGCCGGTTCCACCGACGGCCAGGGATGGTTCGTGCTCGATCATCTTCCACCGGGCGTGATCGAGGTGAAGGTCGACGCGCCACCGCTTGCTGGCCGCGTCGAGCTGCCGGCGGCGCCCTGCGACCTCTCTCGCGACGTGACGCTCTTCGCACCGGATTTTGCCACCTTGCAACTCGAACGCGTGCCCCAGGGTGGCGCGGAGCGGACCATCGCGGACTGGCTGTCCTCGAAACGGCTCGGGGAGCAGGACGCGGCGCGGCTCGAGCGGCTCGCAGCGCTGGTCGCTCTCGCGCCCGACTTCCGGCTGACCATGGTCGTCCCACCCCGTGAAGTCCCGTCCGGAGCGAGGGCCGCGGCGCTGCTGCAGCGCTATCTCACGGGGCCGGCGCTGGTCCCCCGCGAACGGCTGATCTTCGCCGTCGCGGAATTCGCAAGACCCGGGCATCTGGGGCTAATCTTGACGAGACTCCAGGAGCCCCGTTGACCGCATCGGTCGCGTCGTTTCTCGCGCAGGCGCAGAAGAAGGGCGCGGAGCCCTCGGCGGCCCTCTCCGGCGCGTTGCTGCTCGCGGCCGTCCGGCTCTCGGAAAGCAAGATGCAGGCAGTGAGGCCGTACCAGCTTCTCGTCGACGACGACGGCGCGCTCGATCTGCTCACCGGCGATCCTCCTACGGGTGACGGATATGCAGCGCCGGAGCTGCGCAACGGCGCCGTGCTGCCCGAGGATCCGCGGGTGCTGGTGTACGCCGTGGGCGCTCTCGGCTACGAGCTGAGCACACTGACGCCGCCGCGGGTCGGCCAGGGGAAAAGCGCCGAGCTGACCGGGCCGCTGGCTCCGGTGATCCGCAAGGCGATGTCCGAGCGGCAGCAGCGCTACAAGTCGCTCGGCGACATGGCGCGGGCCATCGAGCGGATCCAGCGCCGCCCCTCGCGCGAGGAGGAGCGGCTCATCCTCGCTGCCATCGCGGCCAGCACGCCGCTACCGCCGGCGCAGAAGCTGGCGAAGATCGAGCTCGGAAGGACCGCCTCGCCCGACGATGTCCAGCAGGCGCCCGTGGCGGCGACGGAGCCGCAGCCGGTCTTCACGCAGGTCTGGGACCCGCTCGAGCCGCAGGCGCAACCCGCGCTCGCGGCGCCACCGCCGGTGGAGCAGCGGCCTGATCCGGCGCCGGCGCCCGATTCCCTGCGCGCCGAGCTGGACGCGGAAAAGAGGGCGCGGCGGGACCTGACCACGGTGATCGAGTCGCGGAACCAGGACCTGGCCCAGCTCGGGATGCGCCTCGCCCTTCTCGAGGAGCAGGTCCGCTCCTCGCTGCCGCCGCCGCTTTCCCCTGCTGCGTCGCTTGCCCGCGACGTCATGCAGCTTCTGGAGCAGCGGCGTTTCGCCGAGGCGGAGCGGGTGCTGCTGGATTCGCGCGTCCACGGCGACGCCGTGCTTCAGTTCGCCCTTGCTCAGACGCTTTCCGCGTTGCCCGATCCCGACGGTTCGCGACTCTCGCGCGCGGAGACCGCCTTCCGCCGGGCGGCCGAACTCGATGCGACGTGGGCGCAGCCGAGAGCGCGGCTCGGCGCCTTGCTCTGGCGGCAGGGGAAGCGGGCAGAAGCGCGTACGCAGTTCGATGCCGCGTTGAAGCTCGATCCCACGTGCCCCGAAGCCTTGGCTGTCCTCTCCGCTCCTCGTCCACGAGCGCCCGCATTCGCGGTCTCGGCCGCGGTCAGCGTCCTCGCAGCGGCGGCGGTGGTCCTCGCCTTCCGCCCATCCCAGCGCGCCAAAGCGCCGAGCGACGCTCCGGCGATTTCGGCGGCGTCCGTTGCGCCGGCGCCGCAGGCCCCACGCCCGACGGCAGCTCCGGCATCGCGGCCCCCGGCAGCGGCGGCGGTGGCGCTCCGGCTCCCCGAACCCTCGCCGGTCGCGGCGACTGCGCCTCCACCGAGGCCCACAACTGCACCTGCGCCCGCGCCGAAGACCCAATCGCGGACCGCTGACCGCACACCCGAACCCGACGTCGAACGCGAACCGGAACCAGCACCCCGCACGGAACCCCGGAAGAAGAAGGTCGCCGCAGCCTCCGGAAGCAGGGCGGCAGCCGAAGCCGAGTCTGCACGCGGCGACAAGTCGCTGCGCGCGTTCGATACGAAAGGCGCCGAGACCGCCTTCGCCGCTGCGCTGCAGCTCGACCCGACGCTCCCTTCCGCGCACCGCGGCATGGGCATGGTCTACGTCCTCCTCGGCCGCAACAGCGAAGCGAAATCGGAGTACTCGCGGTATCTCCAGCTCGCCCCGGACGCTCCCGACAGAGAGCAGATCGCGCGCCTTCTCGCGCGGTAATACACTCCGCGTTTCCATGAACGCGTACACCTTCCGAATCCAGCAGCCCGAGGTCCGCCGCGTGGAGGTGGAGCTGCAGGTCGAATCGCGCGGAGCCGACGCGCTCGACGTGCGCCTGCCGGTCTGGACGCCAGGGAGCTATCTCGTCCGCGAACACCAGCGGCACGTCGACGGCCTGCGGGCATCGGGGGACGGGCGCGAGCTTTCGGTGGAGAAGATCGACAAGCACACCTGGCGCGTCGGGACGGGTGCCGCGCCGACGGTACGCATCTCGTACCGCCTGCACTGCTTCGAGCTGACGGTGCGGACGAACCACGTGGACGCCACGCACGCGTTCCTGAATCCGAGCGCCGCGGCTGCGTTCGTCGTCGGACGCGAAAGCGAGCCGTGCGCGGTGCGGCTGCAGCTGCCGGCGGGGTGGCGCGCCTGGAACGCGCTCCCCTTCGAGGACGGCGCGTTCAAGGCGCAGGACTACGACGAGCTCGCCGACAGCCCGTTCGAGTGCGGGGCGGAGGGGTCGCATTCCGCCCATCCCTTCGTCGCCCAGGGCGTCCAGCACGAGCTCGTGGTGTGGGGACGCGGCGACTTCGATGCCCGCCGCGTGGTGCCCGATCTGGTGAAGATCGTCGACGCCGAAGCGGCGATCTTCGGAGGGCTCCCTTATTCCGACCGCTACCTCTTCATCCTCCATCTCAACGACAAGGCGCGCGGCGGTCTCGAGCATCGCCGCAGCTGCGCGCTGATCGTCCCTCGCTTCTCCTTCGTGC
This sequence comes from Deltaproteobacteria bacterium, assembly GCA_005879535.1. Taxonomy (NCBI): domain Bacteria; kingdom Pseudomonadati; phylum Myxococcota; class Myxococcia; species Deltaproteobacteria bacterium. The sequence goes on from VBKI01000065.1 coordinate 92,274, forward strand.
AGAAGAATGCGTACGAGGACTTCCTGCTGCTGGTGGCCCACGAGTTCTTCCACCTCTGGAATGTGAAGCGCGTGCGGCCTTCGGCGTTCACGCCGTACGACTGGACGCGCGAGAACCACACCCGCCTGCTCTGGGCGATGGAGGGATTGACCTCGACGTACGAAGTCTTCGCCCTTCTCCGCGCGAAGCTGATCACGCCGCAGCGCTTCCTCGAGATCTGGGCCGAGCGCAACACCCAGCTCCTGCGCACGCCGGGCCGCCTGCGCACCTCACTCGCGCAGGCGTCGTTCGACGCCTGGATCAAGCACTATCGGCCGGACGAGAGCACCGCGAACACCACCGTCTCGTACTACCTGAAAGGGAGCATCGTCGGATTCCTGCTCGATCTCGAGCTGCGCCGGCGCAGCGGGGGTACCCGATCGCTCGACGACCTCGTGCGCGCCCTGTTCGAGAAGCACGGCCGCCCTCCCGGCCTTCCCGAAGACGGAGTGGAGAAGGCGGCCATCGAGCTGATCGGGGATAGGACGCTCCACGAGTGGTTCGAGCGTGCGGTGTACTCGACGCAGGAACTGCAGCTCGAGGAGGCGCTTTCCGGAGTAGGGATCCAGGCGATGATGGCGCCGGCCTCGGGCGCCGACGACAAGGGCGGCGCAGAGGGGGGGCCGGAAAAAGGGTCCGTCGCCGACGCGCGCCCGCGCAGTTGGCTGGGTGCGACGTTTCGGGAGAAGGGCAGCGCGTTGGAGATCACCTCGGTTGCGGAAGGCTCGCCCGCGCAAGCCGCGGGCTTGGCCGCGGGCGACGAAATTGCCGCTGCCGACGGGTTCCGCACCGACTTGAAGCAGCGGCTCGGCCGGACGCAGCCGGGGCAGACGCTGCGCTTGTCGCTCTTCCGGATGGACGAGCTTCTCGAAGTGGGCTTGCAGGTCGCCGCACCGCCGCGCGACACGGTCACGTTCAAGCCGGATCCGAAGGCGACTTCCGAGCAGCTCGCCGCGAGGGAGCGCTGGCTGGGCGCTCGCTGGCCCGACGAGTGATTGCGCGCCGCGCCGCCCGCAGGTAAACACCCGCGCGTGCGGGTCACGGAGATCTTCTACAGCATCCAGGGGGAATCGACGCTCGCGGGAGAGCCCACGGTCTTCGTGCGCTTTACCGGCTGCGACCTGAGATGCCAGTACTGCGATACCGAGTACGCCTTCTACGGCGGGCGTCCGATGTCGCGCGCCGAGATTTTGGCGGAGGTCACGCGGTACCCGGCGCGCTTCGTCTGCCTGACGGGCGGCGAACCGACGCTGCAGAAGGAGCTGCCCGAGCTCGCGCAGGATTTGCTCGACCGCGGATACCAGGTGTCGTTGGAGACGCACGGCCAGCGGCCGCTGGGCGCGGTGCCGCGGGGAGTGCGCAAGATCGTCGACCTGAAGACGCCCGGCTCCGCGGAGCCGCACACGGAGTTCGGCGTCTTTCGCGAGCTGTCGCCCGGCGACGAGGTGAAGGTCGTGGTCTGCTCGCGGGACGACTTCGAGTGGGCGGTCCGCAAGCTCGACGAGCTGGAGGTGTGGGGCAAGGTCCCGGTGCTGTTCTCGCCCTCGTACGGCCGGGTTGCGCCGGCCGACCTCGCCGCCTGGGTGCTCGGGAGCGGGAAGCCCGGCCGGCTGCAGCTGCAGCTGCACAAGGTGATCTGGGGCGAGAAGAGGGGCGTCTAGATGCGCAGGCCATGCTACGTCGTCGATTCGTTCGCAGCACAGGCGCTGGCGGGAAACCCGGCCGGCGTCCTGCTCGACGGTGCGGACCTCGACTCCAGGTCGATGCAGCGCATCGCCGGCGAGCTGAAGCACAGCGAGACTGCGTTTCCGCTTCCGGCGCGAGAGCCGACGGCGGCCCTGCATCTGCGCTGGTTCACGCCGGAATCGGAGGTGGCGTTCTGCGGCCACGCGACGCTGGCCGCCTTCCACGTGCTGGTGGAAGAAGCGAGGCGGATCCGCGTGCCCGACGGCGGCGTGACGCGGACCGCATTCACCTGCAAGAGCGGCAAGCTCAACGTCGAGCTTTCGCGCCGCGAAGGGAAGCTCCGCATCCTGATCGAGACGCCCGCCAGCCGATTCGAGCCGGCGTGCCCGAAGCGCTCGATCCGGAGCTGCCGCCGCAGAAGAGCGCCATCCTGGAGGGGAACCTCTACGTCAAGGTCCGGGATCGGGAGACGCTCGCTCGCTGCCGTCCCGATGCCGCGGCTCTGGAGGTGCTCGGAAAACAGCTCGGGGTCGCGGGCCTCGTCGTCTATGCGCTGCGTCCCGTGGCTGGCGTCGATGCCGCCATGCGGTGCTTCTTCCCGGGCTACGGAATCCTCGAGGATCCGGTGACGGGCAGCGCGGCCGGGCAGCTCGGCGCGCTGATCCAGCTGCTGCAGCCAGCGGAGCTGCCGCGGCGTTTCGTGTTCACGCAAGGCGACGAGATGGGGCGCCCCGGGCGCATCGACGTCGAGGTGCGTGCGGACGCAGCCAGTGTGCGGGGCTGGATCGGCGGCAACGCGGTGACGATCCTCCGCGGGGAGCTCGAGCTGTGAAGTCGCGCCGGGCTCCCAGGACGGAGGCGCCGCTCCGCCGCACCGTGCCCGCGCTCCGCGACGTCCACAGCGAAAGGGACTCGCGCAGGCTTGCGCTCGATCGGGCGGGGGTGAAGGGCCTGCGCTATCCGATCTGCGTGCTCGATCGGGCCTGCGGCGTCCAGCACACCGTCGCCGAGATCGACATGAGCGTATCGGTCCCGCACAAGCGCAAGGGCGCGCACATGAGCCGCTTCGTCGAGCTGCTCAACCGGCACCGGCGCGAGATCGACATCCGCAAGTTTCGCGGCCTCTGCGCGGAGCTGCGCCGCGACCACGACGCGGACGCCGCGCACGTGCAGGTCCGGTTTCCGTACTTCATCGAGAAGAAAGCCCCGGTGACGGGCGCGGTAGGCCTTCTCGACTACTCCTGCACCTTCGGTGCGAGCGTCACGCGCGACGACTACGACCTCTGGGTGGCGCTCGAGGTTCCCGTCACCACTCTCTGCCCGTGCAGCAAGGCGATCAGCGCGCACGGTGCTCACAACCAGCGCAGCCTGGTGGCCGTCCGGGTCTGGTTCGAGAAGTTCTTCTGGATCGAGGACCTGATCGCGCTGGTGGAGGAGTCGGCGAGCTGCGATCTGTACGCGCTGCTCAAGCGGCCCGACGAGAAGTACGTGACCGAGCGCGCCTGGGAGCGTCCGCGCTTCGTCGAGGATCTGGTCCGCGAAGTGGGAACGAGGCTGCGCCGCGACCCGAACTTCACCCGTTGGGAAGTGGAGGCGGAGAGCTTCGAGTCGATCCACGCCCACAGCGCCTACGCCGCGCTGAAACATCCTTGACCCGATGCGGGGTTACGGGGGACGCTTCGGGCATGCTGATGCTGCTTCTCGCCTCGGTCTTCCTGAACGGGGTGAACATCGACGCGCTCCGCTCGCAGAAGTTCGACAAGTGCAAGACCGTCCGCATCGACGACCGCGGCGACGTGTACCTCGATTGTCCGGGATATCAGGTCGAGCGGCCGGCGGGCGCGGTGTCCGCGTCGACGGCGAATCCTGCCCTCGCTCCGCTGTTGCCCTCGGCGGTGGCCGCCGCGCTGACCAAGCGGTACTGGCTGGTCAGCGAGGAGAAGGACGGCGCGCAGTTCGACGTGGACGTGTTCGTGAACGCGAGGTTCATCCGGAAGATCCGCGCGGGCGAACCGCAGGTGGTGCTGGAGATCACCCGCTACCTCCATCCCGGCGCGAACAAGGTGCTCTTCGCCGCCACCAAGCGCGCGGACGCAGCGCGCAAGAGCGCGTCGCCCATCAGCTTCACCAAGCTGGTGGTTGGCGAAGGCGACGCCGGGGGAAATACGGTCACCATCGACAACCCGCTGATCGAGTCGAAACGGACGGCGGCGGAGACCGAGAACGTGAACGAAGAGTTCACGCTTCAGGGCCGCTGATGCTCCAGGAGGACGCGAGCCAGACGCACGTCCCGGCCGAGCCGCAGCTCATCGCCGCCCTCTATGTGGCGACGAACCAGCCCGTGGTCCAGCCCATCGGGCGGCCGGCGCAGGCGGCACAGGCGGCGGTCGTGGCCGTCCGGGAAGGGGCGACCTTCCACGTGATCGTGGCGCTGACCCTGGCCGAGAGCGGCGAGAACGTCATCTACACCGGCGAGCCGGTGGCGCAGCAAGACGTGCAGCAGGCGCTGGAAGAAGCGCTCAACTTCGCGGAGAGCATGGGATTCATTCTCGACGGGACGGGCTGGGCGAACCTGGACGACGAGCACCGCGCCGAGCTGCTCGAGCGAACGCCGGCGTTCTGGCCTCCGGCCGACGTGGAGGAAGGGCCGCGGGAGCGGCCGAAGTCGGACGATCCCCTGCAGGCGGTGGCGCGACTGTTCGCGGCGTTCTGCGCGCTGCTCCTCGTCTCCTGCTCCGGCATGTCCGCCGAGCAGCGCATCCAGGCGGCCGAAATCCACCAGCAGCTCGGCGACAACCTGCTGCACCAGGGCGACGCGCAGGGTGCGCTGAAGGAATATCTGATGTCGGTGGACTTCGAGGAGACGCCAGAGGCGCGCCTCGGTCTCGGCGTGATCTACACCTGGTCGCTCGGGCGGCCGCAGGACGGCGAGAGGGAGTTCAAGCGCGCGCTGGAGATGAGGCCCGACTACAGCGAGGCGATGACCAACCTGGGCGCGCTGTACATCCAGAAGGGTCGCTTCGCCGAGGCGGTGCCTCCGCTGGACAAGGCGGCGCGCGATCCGCTCTACAAGTCGAGGGTGCTGGCGCAAAGCAATCTTGGCTGGGCCCTGTACAAGGCGGGTCAGCCCGAGAAGGGCATCGGCGAGATCCGAGGCGCGTTGGCGGTCGCGCCCAAGTACTGCCTGGGATGGCGGCAGCTGGGGACGATCTTCTCCGAGCAGGGCAGGCTGGACGAGGCGAGCAAGTCGTTCGGGCGCTATGTCGAGGAGTGCCCCGACGTGGGCGACGCGCATCTGCTCCTGGGGAAGGTGCTCGCACGGCAGCAGCGGGCGAAGGAGGCGCGGCTCGAGTTCGAACGCTGCGCAATCGCGAAGGACGAGCGGGACAAGCCGGTGGCTTCGGAGTGTGCGCGGTTCCTCAAGGAGCTCGGCACGCCCTGACACCGCTCGCTTCGCGGTGGTAGATTCCGTCCATGGACCTTTTCGGGATGTTGTCGGGCACGCCGGCGATCCTGGCGCGCATCGCGGCGCAGGTGCCGGCGGAGCTGGTGCGCGTCCGCAGTGGACCGTTCGCGCTCGTCGAGCACGTCTGGCACATGGCAGATCTGGAACGCGAGTTCGCCGAGCGGATCCGGCGCCTGCTCGGCGAGGCGGATCCGTTCTTGCCCGATTTCGACGGAGAGCGCGTTGCGAAGGAGCGGCAGTACCTCACGCTCGACCTCGCGGCGGGCCTCACGGCGTTTGCGGCCGCGCGGGAGGAGACGTTGCGATTCCTGGGTGCTGTTGCGTCCGAGGCATGGGCCCGTTGCGGGCGGCAGGAAGGGGTCGGCGCCGTCTCGCTCGCCGAGATGCCGGGGCGGATCGTCGATCACGACCGTGCGCACCTGAACGAGATCTCCGACCTGCTCGCGGATCTGGTGCCGGCGCACCCGATGATCGCCGAGCTGCGAGCCCTGGCGCAGGGCGGGCCGAAGAGCTCGAAGGCCGCCTGATCGGTGGACCTGCGCGCCCATCGCGTCGACGCTCTCGTGCTTCGCGCCATCGCGTATGGCGAAGCCGACGCGGTGGTCCACCTGCTGGTGCGGGGGAGGGGACGGATCTCCGCGTTCGCGCGGGGCGCGCGCAGCTCGCGCAAGCGATTCGGCGGCGCGCTCGAGCCGTTCCAGCGCGTCGAAGCGCTGGTCGCGGAGCGCGAGGGGCAGGAGCTGTGGGCGCTTCGCGAGGCGCGGGTGGTGGAAGCGCATCCCCGCCTGAGGGACGATCTCCACCGCATCGCGCACGCGGGTTATGCGGCGGAGCTGATCCACGAGCTGACGCGCGCGGGCCAGCCCGCCGACGCGCTCTTCGCGCTGATGGAGGATTTCCTCACGCGCCTGGAAGCGGGCGTGGCGAGCAGCGCGCGGCTGCGGGCGCTCGAGCTGCTCGCGCTCGAATCGGCGGGGTTCGCGCCGGAGCTCGGGGCGTGCGCGCGGTGCGGCTCCGAAGTTCCTCCCGGGCGCGCGGGATTCGATCCCGACGCCGGCGGCGTCGTCTGCTCGAGGTGCACCGGTGCAGCGCGGACGGGCACGCCCCTGACCCTGACCCATGGCGCCCGGGCGGCGCTGCTGCAGCTGCGGACCGGCGGCCTCGCGGCGGCGGACGCGCCGCAGTCGGCGGACGGATCGGGCCGTCCGGCGGATGCGCGCGGCTTCGACGACGCCTGCGCGCAGGCGCAGCGGCCGCTGCGCCTGTTCCTGCAGCACCATGTCGGTCGGACGCTGCGCAGCGTCGACTTCCTCGCCCAGGTCGGTGCGCCTCAGTAGGAGGCCATCGACTTCCACAAGCCGATGGCGGCGGCAGCAGGGTCGGCCGCGCCGAGCACGCTGCGGATGCATGCGACGCCGCGCGCGCCGGCCGCGAGGCAGCGGAAGGCGTTGTTCTCGTCGACACCGCCGAGCGCGAGCACCGGGATCGGGGCGGCTCGGCAGGCCTCCGCCAGCGCGGCTTCGCCGCGCGCCGGCTTTCCCGGCGTCTCGTAGACTGGCGCGAAGACAGCGAAGTCGGCGCCGTCGCGCGACGCGCGCGCCACGTCGTCGGGAGAGTGGACGCTCACACCGACGAGGCGGAGCCCGAGGGAGCGCGCGTCGCCGGGGGGCAGGCCGCGCGCGGGCAGATGCACGCCGTCCGCGCCGGCGGCGAGCGCGACGTCGGCGCGGTCGTTGACGAGGAGCGGCGCCGCGAACCGGTCGCAGATCCGGCGAAGAGCGCGCGCCCTCTCCAGGAGCTCGCGGGGAGCGATTGCAGGTTGCCGGAGCTGCACGGCCGCGCCGCCACGCGGGAGCACGGACAATGCGGCGGCGACCGGCTGGGCCGGATCGGCGGAAGGCGGAGTGATCAGGTACAGCCGGATCACGCGGTGCCGATCACTCCGGCGAGCGGACTCGAGGCGCTCCCGTAGAGCTTCTTCGGGATGCGTCCCGCGAGGTAGGCCAGCCGGCCGGCCTCCGTCGCGAGCTTCATCGCGCGGGCCATCGTGACGGGATCCTTGGCTCCGGCGATGGCCGTGTTGATCAGCAGGCCGGAAACACCCAGCTCCATGCACAAGGCGCAGTCCGAGGCGGTGCCGACGCCGGCGTCGACGATCACCGGGACCTTCGCCTGGTCGAGGATCATCTGCAGCGAGTAGGGGTTGCGCAGGCCCAGGCCGCTGCCGATGGGCGCGCCGAGCGGCATCACCGCGACGCAGCCGGCGTCCTCGAGCTTCTTGGCGGCAATGGGATCGTCGTTGATGTACGGCAGCACACGGAATCCTTCGGCGACGAGCTGCTTCGCCGCCCGGATCGTTTCCTCGGCGTCGGGCAGCAGCGTCTTCGGGTCGGAGAGGACCTCGAGTTTCACCAGCGGATTCTCGCCGCCGAGCTGCAGCTCGCGCGCGAGTCGGCAGGTGCGCACCGCGTCCTCGGCGGTGAAGCAGCCCGCGGTGTTGGGGAGCAGCACCATGTCCTTGGGAAGCCAGTGCAGCAGCGAGGCCTCGCCCTTCGCCTGCAGATCGAGCCTGCGCACGGCGACGGTGACCATCTGCGCGCCGCTCGCCTCGAGCGCCGCCTTCATCGTGGCAAAGTCCTTGTACTTGCCGGTGCCGACCACCAGCCTCGAAGTGAAGCGGTGGCCGCCCAGAACCAGCTCGTCCATGTTCAGCCTCCACCCACGAAGGTGACGATCTCCAGCACGTCGCCGGAGGCGAGCCTCTGCTCGCCGTGGCGCGCCTTCTTCACCACCTCTCCGTTGCGCTCCACCGCGACCCGATCGCCGCGGACGCCGAGGTGCTGCAGCAGCGCCGACACGGTGAGGCCGTCGGGCAGCTCCATCATCTCGCCGTTGACCGTCGCTTGCATGTCTCGGGTCTTAGGCCCGAGGCCCGGTGGGGTCAAGCAGCGCTTGTCTCGGTGGACCCGATGGGCGAGACTCGGAAATCCACCCGGAGCGTCCTTGGACAACACCGACCTGCTGCGGCAGGTATCCATCTTCCGCGAGCTGCCGCAGCAGACGCTCGCCGATCTGGCGGGCCGGGTCTGGCACAAGCAGGCCGAGGCGGGATCCGTCATCGTCAGCCAGGAGGAGGCCGGAGACGCGCTGTTCGTCATCGCCAGCGGCAAGGTGAAGGTCGTGCTCTACGGCGAGACGGGCCGCGAGATCATCCTCAGCATTCTGCACGCCGGCGATTTCTTCGGCGAGATGGCGCTCCTCGACCGGCAACCCCGCTCCGCCAACGTGGTGGCGCTCGAGAATTCGGAGCTGCTCGGCCTGGACCGGGAAGCCTTCCAGACGCACCTCACGGCGCACCCGATCACGGCCATGGCCATCCTGGCCGAGATGTCGCGCCGCCTGCGCCACGCCGACGAGGTGATCGGCAACCTGGCGCTGCTCGACGTCTACGGTCGCGTGGCTCGGGTCATCCGGGACCTCGCGCAGAAGGAAGGCGAGCCGGCGGACGGCGGCTTGCTGATCAAGGAGCGGCCGACGCAGCAGGAGATCGCGGGCCTGATCGGGACCTCGCGCGAGACGGTTTCCCGGGCCCTCAATGACTTCACCCGGCGCGGACTTCTGGAAATGCAGGGAAAGCAGATCCTGGTCCGCTGGGGGTTCTTGCAGAAGGTGGAGGACGCGGCGTAGAAACGCACGCCTGCATGTACCGTGTCTCCAAGCAGCTCTGGTTCTGCGCCGCGCACCAGGTGCGCCTCTCGGAAACGCAATGCGAGGCGCTGCACGGGCACAACTACCGCATCCTCGTCCACGCCGAGGCGAAGGAGCTGGACCGGACGAGCTACGTCCTGGACTTCGCGGAGCTGAAGAAGGCCGCCGTGGAGATCTCCGGTCGATTCGATCACCTGAACCTGAACGACGTCGAGCCGTTCCGCGAGGGCGAGCGCAACCCCACCGCAGAGGAGCTGGCGCGTTATCTCTGCGAGCAGCTCGGCCGCCGGTTCGACGACGCGCGCGTCCGGATCTGCAGGGTCGAAGTGTGGGAGACGGACAACAACCGCGCGGAGTACGCCCCGTGAAGAATGGCGTCGGCAGACAGCACGCCGATTTCACTCCCTGGTTCTGGAGCTACCGGCTGGCCGCGAAGATCGAGGCCGTGGTGGTGGTCTGCGTGATCGCCGGCGTCATCGCCATCCTCGCGCTCCTCTTCCGCATGCCGGGGCCGCTCGTCGTCCACCTCCAGGACGAGAAGAAGGACCCGATCATGGGCGCCCGCGTCCGTTGCACGTCGCCGGATGGCCAGACCTCGCATGCCGGCAGCACGGACGTGTTCGGCGAGGCGAAATGGCCCGGCCTCGCGCGCGGACCGTGGACCTGCGAGGTGACGCCGCCAGACCGCTTCCACGCGCCGGTGCAGACCGGCGTGGTCGTCGTCGTTCCGCGAAAGCCGGCGATGTGGACGACGGTGGTCGAGCGGCCAGCCCGCATCCTCGTCGAGATCCTGCGCCCGCAAGGCCAACCGCGGGCGAAAGTCGCCGTACGCGCTGTCTGTGGAAGCGACACCTGGGAGTCACGGGCGGGCCTCGTCGACGGCCTCGCCACGCTCTTCGTGCCGCACGGCAAGCCGTGCAGGGTGGGCCTCGTTCGTCCGGAGCTTGCCGGCGACGGTCCCGTCTCGCAGGCGCGGCTGGAGTGCTCTTCCGCGCCGTGCAGCGAGGAGTTGATCGGCGGCGTCGGCGAGAGCCGGACCGTCGTGCTGAAGCCCACCTCCGAGCAATGGGCCGCGGTGCGCCCCGCCCCGGAACCGGAAACGGCAGCCGAAGCCAGGCCGTAATTGCAGGGGCGCGCTTACTTCCCCTGATAGATGTCCATGATCTGCCGCAGCAGCTGGATGGCTTCCTCTCGCGGTCGCTGGAACGCATTGCGGCCCACGATCGACCCGAATGCGCCGCCTTCGCGGAGACCGCGGATCTCGGTGAGGATGTCCTCGGTGCCCTTCGCCTCGCCGCCCGAGAAGATGACGATGCGCTTGCCGTTGAAGCAGCTCTGCACTACGTGGCGCGTCCGGTCCGCCAGCGTCTTCCAGGGAATGTTGTACTTCTCGAACACCTTCTGGGCCTCGGGCTGATAGATGAAGTCGCCCGGCGGCTTCACCTTCACCACGTGCGACCCGAGCTGGCACGCGATCTGGGCGGCGTAACCCGCGACGTCCACCGCCGTCTCGCCCTTCTTGTCGGTGATGCCTTCCCCGCGGGGATACGACCAGGTCACGACCGCAAGGCCGTGCCCCTTCGCCTCCTCTCCCAGCGCGCGCAGATTCTCGTATTGATGATTGCGGGACGCCGACCCGGGATAGATGGTGTAGCCGATGGCGACGCAGCCAAGCCGGATCGCGTCTTTCACGGAGCCCGTGACGGCGCTCTCGGGCGAATGGCCCTTGCTCAGAGTGTCGCTGTTGTTGAGCTTGAGAATGAGAGGAATCTGGCCTGCGTACTTTCCCGCCACCGCCTCGATGAATCCGAGCGGCGCCGCATAGGCGTTGCAACCCGCGTCGATGGCGAGCTGCACGTGGTATTCGGGGTCGTATCCGGGCGGATTGGGCGCAAAAGAGCGCGCCGGGCCGTGCTCGAAGCCCTGGTCGACGGGCAGGATCACCAGCTTGCCGGTGCCGGCGAGGCGGCCGTGCATGAGGAGCCGATAGAGGTTGGCGAGCGTGCCCGGGCTGTCGGACGGGTACCAGCTCAGGATCTCGCGAACGCGCGAAGTCGTTTCCATGGGCGCAACCTAGAACGCCCCCTGCCGCCTTTCAAGAATGCGGTCGCCGGCGGTTGAAGTTCCTCACACGGAAGGCGACGGCTACCGCAGGAACAGATCGACCTCGTCCGCCAGCGCGGCGATCTTCTCCTTCGACGCCCAGTCCGGCGTGAGCTGGATCTTCGCCCCCACCACCGCTCCGCGATCGCGAAGCATCTGGAGCGCATTCTCCAGCGTCGGCTTGGTGAGCGCCTCCAGTCGGAGGATCCGCCCCGCGAGATACGCCGCCCGCCCGCGGTCGAGCGTCTGCCGCATCCACTCCCGTCCCGGCAAGGGGCCGCCGAGGAGAAGCTTCAGGCCGTCCGCCGCTACCCAGGCCGCCTCGCCGAATGGCCGCAGCAGCTCCGCCAGCAGCGACAGCATCCGCAGCCCGCGTGCGGCCGGCTGGACGGCGTCGCCGGCGCGCTCCACGAGCCCCCAGCGCAGGAGCAGCGCGAACGTCTCGTCCACCGTCGACTCCAGGCTCTTGCCGGGCGGAAAGATGAATTCGTACTTGACGAGCCGCGACGCTTCCCGGGCGCGTCGCAGCAGGTCGGCGTGGGGCGCCGCCTGCCCGCGGAAGGAGCGGAGCGCTGCCGAGAGGATCGCGGGAGCCACGAGAAAATGGAGGATCCCGTTCTTGTGGTAGTCGAGCGCGATCCGCCGCTCTTCCGGGACCGCGTAGAAGCGCTCTCCACCGGCTTCGTGCGGGACGAGCGTCCCGTCCGCGCAGAGAGATTCGACAGCGTTTCGCACCACATCGCGAATCGAATCGCTCGAGCCATGCGCGCCCGCATCCAGGGCCGCCGTGTGGAGGAACTCGGCGCGGTCGAGGATCTCGGTCTCGCTGAGCGCGCGGCGGTCGTGACTGAGCAGGACCGCGGCGGCCAGGCCGGTCGGGGCGAGTGGAGCGGCGGCGTTGATCCCCGCGGCGATGCGCAGGCCGAGTTGCTGCACCAGCTTCTTCTTCTCGTCGGCAGTGACGGTCTTCGGATCGACGCCGCGCTCGCGGAAGAGCTGGGCGAGCGAAATCGGCTCTCCCGGACGGATGGTGATCCGTCCGTATCGGCGGCGCAGCACCTTCGTCGCCGAGAGAAGGGCCTTCGCGTCCTCCTTCTGCTTCTCGCCGCCCAGCAGCTCGTGCTGGTAGCTGCGCGCTTCGACGATCCGCTCGTACGACAGGCTGATCGGGGCGAACCAGGCATCCGACTTCACGCCGGTGAGCCAGGCATCCACCTCCAGCGTGAGCATTCCGAACTTCGGCGGCAGCAGCTTGCCCGTGCGGGACCGTCCTCCCTCGATGAAGAACTCCTGCGTGAAGCCGTCCTGCAGCAGCCGCTTCACGTAGGCGCCCATGGTGGCGGAGTAGATGCGGTCTCCCCGGAAGCTGCGGCGGATGAAGAATGCGCCGCCCGCGCGCAGGAGCCTCCCCACCGGCCAGAAGTTCAGGTTGTCGCCCGCGGCGACGTGAGGCGGCTGCAGGCCGTAGTCGTCGCAGATCATCGACAGGATCATGTAGTCGATGTGCGATTTGTGGCACGGACAGAGGATCAGCGGCCCCTTCTTGCTCGCCTCGACCAGCCGCTTCATGCCCTCTTCGTCGACGTCGACGCCGTCGTAGATGCGGTGGAAGACGAAGTCGAGCAGGCGCTTGAGAATGTCGACGACGAGCGGCTTGTACCGCGCGGCGATCTCGCGCAGGTCCTTGCGCGCCTCGCGCTCCACGCTCTCGTCCGAGCGGCCGCGCTCGCGCGCGATCTCGGCGAGCGCGCGCCGCAGCAAAAGGTCGCGCAGCGTCTCGTCGATCACCCGATCCGCGGTCTTGAGCGGTGGTCCGGTCACCACCCGCGTCTCGCGCGCCAGGTGCTGGTGGAGCCAACCGCGCACCCGCCGCGCCACCCGGGCCGGTTCTGCCCCGGCGTTCATCGCATTCACGTCGGCGAGCGACACCGTCTCGCCGACCGTCACGTAGCCGTTCCGCCGATTGAGGAGGTAACCGAGGAACGTGCGGATGGCGCCCGGCGCCTCCGGTTCGCCGAAGAGCGCATCGCGCCACGACCCACCCAGCTTCTTCGGCCGTTTTCGCCAGAGGAAGGTGAGCGGCACCAGCGCGATGGGACGCGACTGGTTGCGCTGCAGCTCGATCAGCGTCGGGAACGGATCCGGCAGCGTGGTCACCGCCGAGGGAAGCGTCCGCGGCGCGCGCAGGAAGACCATGGCGGCTTCGCCGCGGCGCACCGCCTCGGAGACGTTCGCGATCTCGCCTCCCTCGTTGGCCCGCACCTGGGTTCCGCCGAGGTACCAGCGGGCGAACGGGGCGAAGATCCGGTAGCCGAGCCCGGTCGCGGCCCGCGCGAGGGGAAGCCCCAGGCTGGAAAATCTCCAGTTGAAGAAGAGCAGATGGAGCAGCGAGCTCGAGCGCAGGACGTAGACGAGCGTCGCCTCCTGGGCGAGCTTCTGCAGCGGCGCGACGGCGTCCGCGGGAAAGGGAACCGGACCGAACAGCTTCCGCAGCAGCCAGCGGGCGAAGGGGCCGTAGCGCCCGCTCCGCCGTGGCGTCATGGCGCGGGGCGCGGAAACGACCTGCGTGCCGGGCGCCGAGTCCGCCATGGCGCCACTCTACTCCGAGCACCGCATCTCAGCGCGTGGAGCAACCGGGGGACCCGCCGAGCCCTGCCAGCTCGGCGACCGCCCTGCCGGGTTCGCCGGCGAGCGCGCGCGCCAGGCGCTCCAGCCGTGCGGCCGCACCCGGCGTTGCCCGAAGCCACGCGACGCACGCGGCACTGCCGGAGCGCTCCAGCTTTTCGGTGGCTCCACGGGCTTCGCGAACCTCGCTCAGCCAGAGATCGCCTGCGGCGCGCTCCAGCGCATCGAGCAGCCCGCGCCGCTCCGCGAGCTGGCCGGCAACGTCGACCTCCGCCTCCTCTTCGGTGAGACCGTCGGCCTGCGCGCGGGAGCAGAGCGCCTCGAAGAGGCCGGGCTCGTCCTCGACTTCGGCGCGGACCCACTGCACCAGGAACGCCGGATCGAGTTGGGCGGCCATCAGCGCGGATTGTACTGGACGTCGTGGGTGGCGGTCTGGTCGGCCTGGATTTCGATCTGCGCGTCGCGTTCGCCGAGGCGCTCGTGCCAGATGCGGACCATGTGCCGTCCTGACGGCACGCCGCCGATCTTGTAAGTGCCGTCCTCGCCGGTGATGGCGAACGCGGCCGTCGGCAGCACCAGGAGCCACCCCCGCATCCAGGGATGCACGTCGCAGCTCACCTTGAAGATGCCTTCTTTCTTGAGCTTCGTCGGGACGACGTGGCCCGGGATGGGCATTGCGTAGTTCATCAGCTTCACTTCGCCGGCCTGCGCCCGCACGTTGTGCAGCGCCTTGTCGCTGTTCACCACGTCGACGGTCGTCCCGATCGGCGCGGCGAGAACGTGAGGGACGAAGACGCACTGTTGTTGATCGAGCTTCTCCTTTCCGGGCTTGAAGTCCCTGGGAAGCGGCACGTCGGTGAACCAGATGACGGCGTTCTTGACGGTCCCTCCCTCGGAGATGGCGAGCGACTCGTCCGGCTTGTTGTTGCCGCACGTCTTCATGTCGCGGGTCACGGGCAGGTTGGCGAGCTTGGGGGCAAGCCCGCTCAGGGTCACCTTGCCGGCGAGCGTGCCGGTCTGGGCGGCGAGCACGAGCGAGAGGAGGATCATCGGCGCGGTTGAGTAGTCGAACCTCCGCCTGCTGACAAGCCGCTCTTGACAGGTTCTCGCGCCTGTCTACATTCGCGCCCCCGTTTACCCACCGGAGGCACTTTCATGGCGGCGAAGGAGATCAGCTTTCACCAGGCGGCGCGCGAGCAGATCCTGCGGGGAGTGAAGATCCTCTCCGATGCGGTGGCTGTGACACTCGGCCCCAAGGGGCGCAACGTCGTGCTGGAGAAGTCGTTCGGCGCTCCCACCATCACCAAGGACGGCGTCACGGTCGCGAAGGAAATCGACCTCGGCGACCGCTTCCAGAACATGGGCGCGCAGATGGTGCGCGAGGTGGCCACCAAGACCAGCGACGTCGCCGGAGACGGCACGACCACCGCCACCGTGCTCGCGGCGGCGATCTACGGCGAGGGAATGCGCCTGGTTGCGGCGGGCCACAATCCGATGGCGCTCAAGCGCGGCATCGAGCAGGCGGTCACCGCCGTCGTCGACGAGCTGAAGAAGCTCAGCACGAAGACCCAGGGCAAGACCGAGATCGCCCAGGTCGGCGCCATCTCCTCCAACGGCGACGAGACCATCGGCAACATCATCGCCGACGCCATGGAGAAGGTCGGCAAGGAAGGCGTGATCACCGTCGAGGAGGCCAAAGGCCTCGAGACCACGCTGAAGGTGGTCGAAGGCATGCAGTTCGACCGCGGGTACATCTCGCCGTACTTCGTGACCGATCCGGCGCGGATGGTCGTGGAGCTGGAGGATCCCTTCATCCTCATCACCGAGAAGAAGATCAGCGCGATGGCCGATCTCATCCCGCTCCTCGAGCAGGTGGTGCGGACCGGCCGACCCATTCTCATCGTGGCGGAGGAAGTCGAAGGCGAGGCGCTCGCGACGCTGGTGGTGAACAAGCTGCGCGGCACGCTCAAGGTCGCCGCGGTGAAGGCGCCGGGTTTCGGCGATCGCCGCAAGGAGATGCTGAAGGACATCGCCGTCCTCACTGGCGGGCAGGTCGTCGCCGAGGAGCTCGGCAAGAAGCTGGAACAGGTCGGAATCAACGACCTCGGCCGCTGCAAGCGGATCACCATCGACAAGGACAACACCACGCTGGTCGACGGCGCCGGCCAGAAGCGCGACATCGAAGGGCGCATCAAGCAGATCCGGGCGCAGATCGAGGAGACCACCTCGGACTACGACAAGGAGAAGCTGCAGGAACGGCTGGCGAAGCTGGCCGGCGGCGTGGCCGTGGTGCAGGTCGGAGCCGCGACCGAGACGGAGATGAAGGACAAGAAGGCGCGCGTCGAGGACGCGCTTCACGCCACCCGGGCTGCCGTCGAAGAAGGAATCGTGCCGGGCGGCGGCGTCGCCTTCCTTCGCGCCCGCAAGGCGCTCGGGAAGATGAAGGTCTCCGGCGACGAAGCGGTCGGTGTCCAGATCGTCCGCCGCGCCGTGGAGGAGCCCCTGCGACGCATCGTCGGCAACGCCGGACTGGAAGGAAGCATCGTCCTTCAGAAGGTCGAGGAAGGCCAGGCTGGATTCGGGTACAACGCGCGCACCGACAAGTACGAAGACCTGGTCGCCGCGGGCGTGATCGATCCCACCAAGGTGGCCCGGACGGCGCTGCAGAACGCGGCATCCGTCGCCAGCCTCCTGCTCACCACCGAAGCGATGGTCGCCGAAAAACCGAAGAAGAAGACCAAGGCGGCGCCGGCCGGTGGCGGGGGGATGGGAGGCATGGGTGGCATGGGTGGGATGGGCGGAATGGGGGGTATGGATTACGGCGGCGGCGACGACCTGGATTACTGATTTTGGTCGTTGCCGGCTGCTTTCGAGGGGCGCGTCCGCGGGGGCGCGCCTCTCGCGTTTCGGGCGCGAAAATGCGAGAGAACGAGGCGATTTCGCGGGGTTTCGAAAGCTTGCCTCGACCCCTGTAACCTTGTACTCCTTTGGCATCCGCGGTGGAGGCCGCGCGCATGCCCAAGACCCTGCTCCTCGCCGACGATTCCAGGACCATCCAGCAGGCGGTCAACATGACGTTTGCGGGCGAGGACGTGAAGCTGATCACGGCAAGCGACGGAGAAGCGGCGCTCCAGGCGGCGAAGCAGTCGAAACCTGACCTCATTCTCGCCGACGTCACGATGCCGAAGCTCAGCGGGTACGAGCTCTGTCAGCGCGTGCGCGGCGAGGCTTCGTTGAAGGACGTCCCGGTGCTGCTGCTCGGCGGGCCGGCGCCCATCGACCCAGCCAAGGCGATGGCGGTGGGCGCGAACGGGCATATGCCGAAGCCGTTCGACAGCGCGAAGCTCATCGAGCACGTCAAGACCATCCTGGCGAATCCAAAGGCAAAACCGGTCATGGCGCCCGCTTTTTCGGCGCCGTCGAAGCCGCCGGCGCCTCCAGCGCGCAATTCGAATCCGCCGCAGCCGGTGCCGAGGCCTGCCATCTCCGCGCCTGCCGTATCGCCGGGCGCCGGGAGCACGATGGTGATGGCGCGGCCGCCCATGCCTGCGGGCGCCACCCCGAAAGCTCCTTTCTCGACGCCGACGTCGAACCCGCCTCGTCCGCCGGCCGTCCCGAGGCCCGCCCCATCCGCTCCGCCGCCGGCACCGAGACCGCCGCCGCCCCCCGCGAAACCGCCCGTGCCGGGCGCGCCCGTTGCCAGGCCCACCGCGCCCCCGGCGTCGAAGCCGCCGCCTCCGCCGCCGCGGCCGTCGCAGCCTCCGGCCGCCTCGCGTCCGCCCCCTCCGGCGGCGCAAGCCTTCGACGACGAGGACATACCGCTCGACGAGGAAGTGGTCGAAGAGACTGCAACGCCGACACCGACGCCGCTGCGGCCCGTACCCTCGGCGGCGCACAAGCCTGCTCTCAGCGTGGTTCCTCCTCCGGGTGACGGAGGCGAGGCGCTGCTCCGCGAAGCGCTGTCCCGGGCGAGTCGGGAAGTCATCGAAAAGATCGCCTGGGAAGTCGTGCCGGAGCTGGCGGAGACCATCATCCGCGAAGAGCTCGAGCGGCTGATCAAGGAGCGGGGCGCGTAGAGTCTCTCCTTGCGCGGCTTGCGGCTCCGCTGCCTGGCTCGGTCTGATGTGGTATCTACCCGCGCGCCATGAGCGAGCGGCGGGTGGAAAGCGATCTCGACAAGGCATACGAGCCCGCGAGAGTCGAGCTGCATTGGGCCCGCTGGTGGGAGGAGCAAGGCTTTTTTCGCTCCGAGGACGTCAGCGACAAGCCGCAGTTCTCGATGGTGCTTCCGCCGCCCAACGTCACCGGCTCGCTGCACCTCGGGCACGCGCTGACCGCCACCATCGAGGACGCGCTCGCGCGCTACAAGCGCATGAACGGGTTCAACGTCTGCTGGATGCCCGGAATCGATCACGCGGGCATCGCCACGCAGATGGTGGTCGAGCGCGAGCTGCAGAAGAAGGAGGGGAAGTCGCGCCACGATCTCGGTCGCGAGGAATTCCTGCGGCGCGTGTGGGAGTGGAAGGAGGAGTCGGGGAACCGCATCGCGCTGCAGCACCGCGCGCTGGGGGCTTCGCTCGACTGGGACCGCGAGCGGTTCACCATGGACGAGCACTCCTCGCGGGCGGTGCGGGAGGCCTTCGTCCGCCTCTACGAGGAGCGCCTGCTCTACCGCGCGGAGCGGCTGATCAACTGGTGCGTCAGGGACGGCACCGCGCTCAGCGATCTGGAAGTCGATCACGAGGAGGCCGTGAAGAGCGAGCTGTACAAGTTCGCTTATCCGCTCGCCGACGGGTCCGGCGAGATCGTCGTCGCCACCACCCGTCCGGAGACGATGCTCGGCGACACCGCCATCGCGGTGCATCCCGAGGACGAGCGCTACAAGGCAATGATCGGCCGGAACGTGCGCCACCCCATCACCGGCCGCGAGTTCCCCATCATTGCCGATGCGGAGCTCGTCGATCCGAAGTTCGGCACCGGCGCCGTCAAGGTCACGCCGGCGCACAGTTTCGAGGACTTCGAATCCGGCAGGCGGCACCGGCTGCAGTTCATCAACATCCTCAATCCCGACGGGACGCTGAACGAAAACGCCGGACCGTTCCGGGGACAGGACCGGATCAAGGCGCGAGGACCCTTGAAGGCACGGCTCGCGGAGCTCGGTCTCGAGCGTGGGACCGAGCCGCACACCATGGCGCTCGGCCGTTGCCAGCGATGCAACAGCATCGTCGAGCCGCTCATGTCCAAGCAGTGGTTCGTCAGGACCAAACCGCTGGCGGCGGCGGTGGTCGCCAGGGTCGACGACTTGCGGTTCGTGCCGGCGGTCTGGCGCGCGGAGTTCCTGCGCTGGCTGAACAACATCCATGACTGGTGCATCTCGCGCCAGCTCTGGTGGGGCCACCAGATCCCGGCCTGGTACTGCGATTCCGGTCACGTCACCGTGGCGCGCGAGCAGCCGGCGCAATGCGGCGAGTGTCGTTCCAGTCGCCTGAGGCAGGATCCGGACGTCCTCGACACCTGGTTCTCGTCCGGGCTGTGGCCGTTCTCGACGTTCGGCTGGCCGGACCAGACGCCCGCGCTGAAGACGTTCTATCCGAACTCCGTGATGGAGACCGGGTTCGACATCCTCTTCTTCTGGGTCGCGCGCATGGCAATGCTGGGCGTCCACTTCATGGGCCAGGTGCCGTTCCGCGTGGTGTTCCTGCACGCGATGGTGCGCGACAAGGACGGCGAGAAGATGTCGAAGACGCGCGGGAACGTGATCGACCCGCTCGACATCACCACCAGGCACGGCGCGGATGCGCTGCGCTTCACACTCGCATCGATGGCGGGGCAGGGCCGCGACATCAAGCTCGACGAGAAACGCATCGAGGGGTACCGCGCCTTCGCGAACAAGATCTGGAATGCAGCCCGATTCGTGCTGATGAACGCCGACGGCTACGACCCGCGCGCGAAGCCCGCGAGCGTCTACGATCGCTGGATCCTCAGCCGCCTCCACCGCTGTACGGCCGAGACGCGCGGCGCGCTCGACGAATTCCAGCTCAGCGACGCGGCGAACGGCATCTACCGCTTCATCTGGAACGAGCTGTGCGACTGGGCGATCGAGCTGAGCAAGCCGGCGCTCTACGGAGAGAAGACGCCTCGAGAGCGCGCCGGAGCGCAGAACGCGCTCCTGACGGCGATGGAGGGCGCGCTGCGGCTGCTGCATCCGGTCATGCCTTTCGTGACCGAGGAGATCTGGCAGCGCCTTCCCAACCGCAGCGGCACCACCATCATGCTCGCGCCTTTTCCGGCTCCCGGCGCCCGCGACGAGGACGCCGAGCGGGAGATGGACGTGATCTCGCGCGCCATCGACGGCGCGCGCTCCGTGCGCGGCGAGGTGAACCTTCCCCCGAACCAGCGCGTGCCGCTGGTCCTTTTCGCCAAGGATCCCGCGGTCTTCGCGAGGCACCAGCGCGCGTTCCAGCACCTCGCCAACGCCGGCGAGGTGACGCTGAACACTTTTGACGCGCCGCGCCCACGGCAGGCCGCGGTCCACGTGGAGCCGGAGGTCGAGGTCCATCTCCCCCTCGCGGGCCTGATCGACTTCGCGGCGGAGAGGGCTCGTGTCGAGAAGGAGATCGCACGCGCCGAGTCGGAGTTGCAGGGATTGCGCAAGCGACTCGACAATGCGGGGTTCGTCGAGCGCGCTCCGAAGGAAGTGGTGGAGAAGGACCGCGCCCGGGCCGAAGAGCTCGCCGGAAAGCGGGAGAAGCTCGCGCGTCACCTGGCGCGCGTCACCGGTGTGGAGGGAACGATGGAAGACAAGAAGCCACAGCAGCCGCAGGGCGACGGCACATCGGCGGAGCAGGGCAGCCGCAACCTCGATCAGCTCGGAACGCACGGCGGTCCGGGCTCGGGAACGCCGGGTCAGCCGTCGAGGCCGCCGCAGTCCAGACCGCCGTCCAGGCCACCGCCGTCGAAGCCGCCCGAGTCCAGGCCACCGCCGTCGAGGCCGCCCGAGCCCAGGCCGTCACAATCCAGACCGCCGCCGCAGCAGTCTGGAGCCGGAGAAGAAGCGGGAGCGGGCGAGGAAGTGATGGGCACCGCGCGCTCCGGGGGCGAGGGGATGCAGGCGAGCGACGAGGACGAAGCGGAAGGGCTCGCCGCCCGCGCGATCTCGAGGGTGAAGTCCATCGCGCGCGGGATCATGGAAAAGGTGCCGGGCTCCGACGAGCACCGGGGCCCCGTCCCGGAGGAAGAGGAGAACGAGGAGCGGGCGGAGATCGCCCAGGCGAAGTCGTCGGAGCGCGCCGTGGCGCGCAGCCGTCCGAAGACGCACAAGGCGAAGGCGGGTGCGAAGAGCGTTCGCGGCGGCCGCAACAAGGCCGACAAGGCCGGGAAGGTGGGCCTCGGGCGAAAGGCGGGCCGCGCCGCAGCGGCGCGCGGAGCGAAGAAGGGAACGCGCGGCGCCGGCGGCAAGATGAAGAAGCAGAGCAAGCGCCCGATGCGGACGCAGTCGCGCGCCGACGTGCGCGGCAAGGGCCAGGGGCGCGGCGCGCAGAAGGGCGCGCGCGGCAAGAGCGGCGGAAAGCGCCGCCCGTCGCCGCGCAAGGGCACGAAGTAGGGATGCCGCGTTCCGGCCCGCAGGGCAGGCCGGAGCTCGATCCGGGACGTCCCGACGACGCCGTCGGGCGGCTGATCGCGCTTGCGCTCGAGGAGGACGTGGGCCCCGGCGACCGCACCGCCGAGGCCTGCGTCCCCGCAGCCGCCCGCGGAAGCGCGCTGATCTTCGCCAAGGAGACGCTGGTAGTGTCCGGCGTCTCCGCCGCCGCGCGAGTCTTCCGCGCGCTCGATCCGACGTGCGAGCTGGAGGCGCTGAGAGGGGAAGGCGACGCGGCCGCTGCCGGCGATGGCGTCCTGCGCGTCCGCGGTTCGCTTCGTGCCGTCCTCACCGGCGAGCGCACCGCGCTGAATCTGCTGATGAGGCTCTGCGGCATCGCGACGCTCACCCGGCGCTACGCGCAGGCGCTGGCGGGAACGAAGACGCGGCTGCTCGATACGCGCAAGACGACTCCGGGAATGCGCATGTTGGAGAAGGCTGCCGTCCGCGCGGGCGGGGGCCTGAACCACCGCGGCGCCCTGTTCGACGGCATCCTGGTGAAGGACAACCACGCCGCCGCCGCCGGCGGAATCGGGGAGGCGGTCCGGCGGGCCCGCGCCCATGCGCACCCGCTGCTCAAGGTCGAAGCGGAGGTCAGCACGCTGGCGCAGATCGACGAGGCGCTGCAAGCCGGCGCCGACATGCTTCTGCTCGACAACCTCGGCGACGACGACCTGCGCCGAGCCGTCCAGCATGTCCGCGGACGTGTGCCGCTGGAGGCAAGCGGGGGGATGACGCTCGATCGGCTCCCGCGCGTGGCCGCCGCCGGGGTAGACTACGTATCCGTGGGCGCCCTGACGCACTCCGCTCCTGCGGTCGACCTCAGCCTGATGGTGGAGGGCGCTTGATGCCCGCTTCCCTCGCACCGGCTAGCGAGGGGCATTGGACCGATGTGCGGCAGGATGCCATCGTCCTCGGGCTGCTCCTCGAGTGCGCCGACGACTTCGTCTCGGGCGGAGTCCTCTGCGACAAGCTCGACGTTCCCCGCGCCGAGCTGCTCAAGCGCATCGATTCGCTGCGCGCCCGCGGATACGTCATCCATACCCGCGGCGGCGTCGGGTACCGGCTGGTCGAAGTGCCGGATCACCCCGGCGAGGCACAGATCGGACCTCTGCTCGCGAGCGGCGAGCTCGGCCGGCGGATCCACCACTTCGAGGAAGTGGACTCGACGAACGACGAGGCGCTCCGCCTCGCCGATGCTGGCGCCCTGCACGGCGAGGTCGTGATCGGTGACTTCCAGAAGCACGGCCGTGGCCGGCGCGGCAGGGCCTGGGTAGCGCCGCGCGGGAAGGCGGCGACGTTCTCGGTGATCCTCCGCCCAGCGATCGGACCCACGCGCGCCCCGGAGATCACGCTCGCCGCGGCCGTCGCCGTTGCCGAGGCGGCGCGAGAGCTGGGGGCCCAGAGCGCGCGCATCAAGTGGCCGAACGACATCGAATGCAAGGGCCGCAAGATCGCGGGCCTGCTCACCGAGCTGCGCGCGGAGACCGACCGCATCCGCCACGCCGTGCTCGGGGTGGGCTTCAACGTCACGCTGCAGATGCACGACTTTCCCGAGGAGCTGCGGCCGGTCGCCACCAGCCTGCTGCTCGAGAGCGGGGAGCGGCAGCCGCGCCCGCTCGTGTGCGCGCGCCTCCTCGAGCACCTCGAGGAGTGGCTCAGCCTGCACGAAACCGAGGGCTTCGGCCCGGTGGCCGATCGCTGGCGCGAGCTCTCCAGCACGCTCGGCCGCAAGGTGCGCATCACCGGCGACGAGCGGCCGATCGAAGGGGACGCGGTGGACCTGGCGGACGACGGAG
This sequence comes from Deltaproteobacteria bacterium, assembly GCA_005879535.1. Lineage (NCBI taxonomy): Bacteria > Pseudomonadati > Myxococcota > Myxococcia > Deltaproteobacteria bacterium. Next base: position 115,339 of record VBKI01000065.1, read on the forward strand.
CGCTGCTCGTACGCGCGGCCCGCGGGGCCCTTGTGCGCGTCGTGGCGGGCGACGTGGAGCACTGCGAGACTCTGTAGGTCGCCGTCGGTGCAAGGAAGATTGACGCCAGCTTGAAACGCTCCCGATACTGCACCGGATGCTGCTCGCGATCGACGTCGGAAACACCAACACCGTGCTGGGAGTCTTCGACGCGAACAGGCTGCGCGATTCCTTCCGCGTGCAGACGGAAAAGGATCGCACCGGCGACGAGTACGGGCTGCAGATCAAGTCTCTCTTCGATTTCGCGGGGCTGCGCATCTCCGACGTGCACGACGTGATCGTCTCCAGCGTCGTGCCGCCCATGGTGTTTTCCCTCGAGCAGATGTCGAAGCGCTTCTTCGGGCGCAAGCCGCTCTTCGTCGGGCCCGGCGTGAAGACGGGAATGCCGGTCCTCTACGACAATCCCCGCGAGGTGGGCGCCGACCGCATCGTCAACGCGGTTGCGGCCTACGACAAATGGCCGCAGGGCCTGGTGATCGTCGACTTCGGCACCGCCACCACCTTCGACGCGGTCACGCCCAAGGGCGAGTATCTCGGCGGCGCCATCGCCCCTGGAATCGCCATCTCGATGGAGGCCCTGTTCCACCGGGCTTCCAAGCTGCCGCGCGTGGGCTTCGAGAGGCCGGAGCACGTCGTCGGGCGCAATACCGTCGCGTCGATGCAGAGCGGCCTGGTCTACGGATACGTGGGATTGGTCGACGGCATCTGCGCCCGGATGAAGGACGAGCTGGGCTTCCCGGTGAAGGTCGTCGCCACCGGCGGGCTGGCTCCGCTGATCGGATCGGTGTCCCGGCAGATCGAGGTGGTGGACGACCAGCTGACGCTCGATGGCCTGAGGATCATCTATCAGCGCAACGCGGGCGACCGGTGATGCCGGAGAACGACGACGACAGGCCGGAGCTGCCGCGCGCCGGCGCCACTCCTTCCGAGCTGGACGCGCTTCGGGCCACCGTTCGGGTGACGCCGCGCGCACAGCCGGTCACGAACGCCAGTCGGCCGGTGGTGGCGCCTCCCCCTCCGTCGACGGCGCTGGTCCACCGTGGCGACGTGGACAAGATCCTCGACGAGGGCCGCTCGCTGCTCGATCTGGATCCGCGCGCGGCCCACGAGATCTTCGAGCGGGCCTGGCGGCGAAACCTCAACGACCCGCGCGTGCTCTCCAACTACGGGCTCACGCTGGTGCTGGTCGAGGGCGATCGCCAGCGCGGAATCCGGTTCTGCGAGGAAGCGCTGCGCCGAGGTCTGCAGACCACGGAGACGCTGGTCAACCTGGCGCGCGCGCTGGTGGTGACGCGGAACAAGGAGCAGGCAGTGCGCGCGCTGCGCAAGGCGATGGAGCTGTCGCCCGACGACCCACGGGTGACGGCCGAGTTCGCCGCCCTGGGCCTGCGCAGGCCGCCGCCCATCCCCTGGCTGCCGCGAAGCTTCTTCCTCAACAAGTGGATCGGCAAGCTCACCTGGAAGTTCTCCAGGCGCGCCCAACTGGATCCTCTCGCCCAGGTCGAGGGCTGACGGAGCAGCGCTGATGAGCGAAGCCCAAGCCCCCGACGCACCGTCTTGCCCCGTTCCACTCTCCGCGCTCCCGGCGAACTTCCAAAAGCACGTCGATCCGAAGGCGCCGGCGCCGCTGCGGATGATGGGAGCCAAGGCGTTGGTCCCCATGGGACCGAAGGAGATGGCGACGGCGCTCTACATGCTCACGTTCGATCCGGATACCGCCGTGCGCGAGACGGCGGCGAAGAGTGCCGCCGGTCTGCCCGACCGGATCCTCTCGGTCGCGCTGCGCGACGAGACGATCGATCCGCCCGTGCTGGACCATTACGCGGACGTCTTCGGCGCCAAGGACGAGTACGTGGAGATGCTGGTGCTGAATGCCAGCACTCCCGATGAGACCGTGCAGCGGATCACCGCCCGGGCCAGCGAGCGGATCCTCGAGATCGTCGCCCAGAACCAGCTGCGCATCCTGCGCCACGCCGACATCGTGCGGGCGTTGGCCAGCAACCCGGCTACGCGGCCGAGCACGGTCGATAACGTCTGCGACTTCTGCGTCCGGTCGGGCTTGTCCATCGAAGACCTGCCCGCGTTCCGCGCAGCGCGGCGCCGGATCCACGGTGGCACCGAGCAGGACGAGGAGCTGGCCCGCAAGGTCGCCGCGCAGCAGCACGTCGCGGAAGCCCAGGCCGAAGCGGCGCTGGAGCAGATCGGGGCCACCGGACCCGACGGCGAGGAAATGGCCGTCGCTCCGGGAAGCGCGGAGGAGCGCGCCCAGGAGGAGAAGAAGCTCTCCATCACCCAGCAGATGATGAAGCTGAGCGTGGCCAAGAAGATCGAGTGGGCGAACAAGAAGGGAAATCGCGAGGTGCGCACCATCCTGCTGCGCGATCCGAACAAGCTCGTCCAACTGGCGGTGATCCAGTCCTCGCGCATCACCGAGGGCGAGATCGCGAAGGTGGCTCTCTCGCGCACCGCCCCTCAGGAAGTGCTGCAATATATTTACAATAATCGGCAGCTGATGAAGAACTACCAGATCAAATTGAACCTCATCAACAACCCGAAGACGCCGGTGGGCGTCTCCATGCGCTTCCTCTCCACGCTGCGGATGGCGGAAGTGAAGGCGGTGGCGAAGAACAAGAACGTGCCCCAGGGGCTCGCCACGCAGGCAAAGAAGATGGTCGAGAAAAAAGGCGGAAGCGACGCTTAGCCGCTGCCGCGCCGAAGCGCGGCTGTGCGGCTACGTTTGAGACTGGCGGCACGTCAGGCGGATTTCTCCGACTCGTCGTCTTCGTGCTCGGCCGCCGTCTCGAGAAGCTGCAGCGCGATCTCCAGCGCCTTGCGCGCCTTCTCCCGGAGCTTCTCGTCGTTCTTGATCTTCGCGTAGGCTTTCACCGCGCGGTCCTCGTTCTGCCCGGCGCTGGCCTGCGCTTCCTCGAGCTGCTTCTTCAGCTCGTCGCGCTCTTCGGCGAGCAGGTCCTTCTCGCCGCGCGCCTGCTCCAGCTGCTTCTCCAGCTGCTTGACGCGCGTCTTGAAGTCGTCCGATCCGCCCTTTTCGCGCTCCAGCTTCTTCGCCGCGACGGCGAGCGCGTCAGCGCGCTGCTGCAACGCTTTCGCCGCGGCTTCCCGCTTGATGGCCTCGTCCTTGAGCTCCCGCGCGTGGTCGTTGAGCTCCAGCAGCTGCTCGTCCTTCGCCTTCAGCTCCTGCTTCAGCCTCGCGAGGTCCTTGTCCGGCTTGACGTCCTTCCCGCGCGCCCGCGCAGGAACGGGTTCGCCATCTCCCTGCGTCAGCGAGCGGAGCACGGCGTCGTCGTCCGGCGCGGTCAACTCGGTGGGCTCCTTCGGCGCCTTCTCCGGTGACGTCGCGAGCCCCTCCGCGAAGCGCCTGGTGGGCCCGGTGACCACCTGCCCACCGGCGGAGCCGAGCGAATCGAAGGCCTTGTCGAACATCTCGAGCTCGTCGTCACCGCCGCGATCCCCTTCGGAGACTTCGACGACCTCTTCCACCTCGTCGACGACCAGCGGCTCTTCCGTCAGCGCGCTGCGCGCTTCCGCGACGTCCGCGGCCGAGAGCGAGATCGGTTCCTCGTCGCTCTCCAACAAGTCGCCGAGAGCGAGAGAGTCGTCGTCACCGCGCTCATCCTGGCCGTCCTCCGCCGGCAGCTTGACGCCGAGCAGCTGCGAGGCCTTCTCCAGCATCGCCTGGGGCGCGAAGGGCTTGATCAGGTACTCCTCGGCCCGCGTCTTCAGCTTCTTGTGCTTCTCGAAGCTGTCCGGAGTCGCGTTGGCGGAGGTGAGGATGACGGGGATGTCCTTGAGCTGATCGTCCTTCTTCAGCCGCGTGCAGAGCATGTAGCCGTTGGTGGGCTGCGCCTCGACACAGACGACGATCAGATCGGGATTGTGCTTCTTCGCGAGCGACATCCCCTGCTCGCTGTCGGTGGCCAGCGCCGCGGCAAATCCCCGCGCCTTGATGGCCTTCGTGAGACCCTGCGCGAAACCTTCGTCGGAATCGATGAGCAGGATTCTCTTGGACACGGGGACCTGGAATTGGACAGCAAAAGTTTAAGGGTCCCCCGAGAGAGGTGTCAACGAAACGCCCGGATTCCCGAAGGGTAGGACGAGGTACGCGCGCTCAGCGCATTTCCGCCGACTGCACCAGCGCCAGCACGTCCTTCTCGTCGAGGTCGGAGATCAGCGAATAGACGATCTCGTCATTGCGCCAGGAGGCGATGTTGAAGCCCTTGGCCCGCGAAAGCCACACCTCGCGGTCGGCGATGCGCCGCGCCGCGCCGGGGAGCTGCGGCTCGGGGTCGTCGACGATCAGCAGCGAAACGCGGCGCCCGTCGGCCTGCGGCAACGAGTACGTGACCACCGCCGCCTGACGCTGATGCACGCTGGAAAGGCGCACGCCCTGCAGGCGGGGACCCTGGGCGAAGCGCGGCAAGCGAACGCCGAAGTCCAGCTTCCCTTCCAGCCACTTCTGCGCGGAGCGCGGATCGCTCGCGGAGTAGTCGAGCGGCAGCGCGCGGGCGTGAATTGCGACGCCGTCCTCGATGAGCGAGTGGCGCGAAAGCAGCGGATGCGAGAGGCCGCCGGCGAGGAACCAGATGGCGGCGCCGGCGCAGGCGGCGGCGATCGCGATCGCGCTCGGCCGCTGGAACGCGCGGGCCCAGCGGCCGTGCACCGGCTGGTCCATCAGGTGGTCGCGGACGTCCTCGTAGACCAGGTGCGGCGCGGCGACGTTGGCGCGCAGCATCGCCGCCTTGTAGCTCTGGTGCAGGCGGACCGCATGCGTGCACTCCGCGCACTCGGCAAGGTGGGCCTGGACCTCCGCGCTCTCCTCGGCCCCGAACTCCCCGTCCACGTAGGCGTGGAGGAAGGTCTCCTCGAGCTTGCGGCACTCGTGCGTCAAGCGCGCCTCTTGAACTCGAGCACTTCCAGCGCTTCCTCTTCCTCGACGGCAACGCTGATCTCCAGCGCCTGCTTGCCCTGCACCACGCCGGAAGCGACGGCGTATCCGAGCAGGTTCTTCTGCAGCAGTTTCCGGCCGCGGTAGAGGCGGCTCATCACCGTTCCCACCGGGCAGTCGAGGATCTCGGCGATCTCCTTGTAGGAGAACTCCTGCAGGTCGGCGAGGATCACCACCAGGCGGAAGTCGATGGGAAGCTGGTCGATGCTGCGGATCACGTCGTCCGAGAGCAGCTTGTCGAAGAAGTACTGCTCGGGGTCTGCGGAGCTCTCGGTCGGCTCGCGGGTGACGAAACGCTCGTTCCCCGCCTCGCGGGCGGCGCCCTCGACGACCGTGCGCTCCTTCACCCGCCGGCGATACTTGTTGATGAAAGTGTTGGTGAGGATCTTGAAGAGCCACGCCTTCATGTTCGTGCCGCGCTCGAACTTGTCGAAGAAGCGGAACGCGCGCAGGAACGTGTCCTGCACCAGGTCCTCGGCGTCGCGCTCGTTCTTCGTCAGGCGCAGCCCGGCGGAGTAGAGCGCGTCGAGGTGCTCGAGGGAGAGACCTTCGAACTCCCGCCGCGTCCTGTCGGTGTGCTTGAAGTCCAGCATCCCTCTCCCGCGTGCCTGGTCTGCCGAAGCTGAATCTAACTGGCTCGGGTTACGGTGAGAACCCGGTGAAGTCCTTGAGCATTCCTCTGCACCGACCGCTCGCCCGGCACACTTGCACGACCGCTAAAAAATGCAAGCAAGACCGAGCCGTTACCTGCGCGTTGCGAGGGCCTTCTCCAGCGGCGTGTAGTCGAGGTCGTGGGCCTCGGCAACGGCCTTGTACGTGCAGTGGCCGTTGAAGGTATTGACGCCGAGCGCGAGGGCGCGGTCCCGCTTGACCGCTTCGACGACACCCAGATCGGCGAGCCGCAGCCCGTAGCCGATGGTGGCGTTGGTGAGCGCGAACGTGCTGGTCTGCGCCACCGCGCCAGGCATGTTCGCCACGCAGTAGTGGACGACGCCGTGGACCAGGTACGTCGGGTGATCGTGCGTCGTCGGATGGCAGGTCTCGATGCAGCCGCCCTGGTCGACCGCGACGTCGACGACCACGCTCCCTTCCTGCATCTCGCTGACGAGCTTCTCGCTGACGAGCTTGGGTGCCTTGGCGCCAGGGATGAGCACGCCTCCGATCACGAGGTCCGCCTCGCGCACGTAGCGGGCGATCTGCGCCGGATCCGAATAGACCGGCGTGATCCTCGAGCCGAAGATGTCGTCGAGGTACGCGAGCCTGTTGTTGCTCACGTCGAGCACCACCGTGTCCGCCCCCATCCCCGAGGCGAGCTTCGCGCTGTTGGTGCCGACGGTTCCGCCGCCGAGGATGACCACCTTGCCGCGGCGCACGCCGGGAACGCCCGAGAGCAGTACCCCCTTGCCGCCGTGCTCCTTCTCCAGCTGCACCGCACCAACCTGCACCGCCATGCGGCCGGCGACCTCGCTCATCGGCTTCAGGAGCGGAAGCTGTCCATCGTCGGTCTGGATGGTCTCATACGCGACCGCGGCGACCTTCCGCTCGAGGAGCGCCTTGCTCAGCGGCTTGTCCGCCGCGAGATGAAAATAGGTGTAGACGGTCTGACCTTCGCGCATCAGCGCGTACTCGGCGGCGATGGGCTCCTTCACCTTGACGATCATTTCCGCGCGCGCCCAGACTTCGGTCGACTTCTCGACGAGCTTGGCACCCGCCACCTCGTACGCGGCGTCGGCGATGCCGCTGCCCAGACCGGCGCCCTTTTCCATCAGCACCTGGTGCCCGCGCCCGGTCAGCGCCGTGACGCCGCCTGGAACCAGGCCCACCCGGTACTCGCGGGTTTTGACCTCTTTCGGGCAACCGATGATCATCGTCTCTCCGGTCGTTTCGCCTTGCGGAAAAGGGCGGCGGAAGATAGCAGGCACCCGCGTCGGGTCAAGCTGCGACGTGTCGAAATGCTGAAGCTTCTCTTCGCCGATTCCTCGGGTCGGGTTTACGAGCACCCGGAGCTGCTCGCGCTGGCGCGCGATGGCCGGCCGCTCGAAGAGCCCGCGCCAGTGCCGCCCCATAGCACGCTGGCGGCGCTTCCCGGACGCCGCCCGGTCGGGCTCGATCCCTCCAGCGGGCGCGTGATCGAGCTCTCGGAGGTCCGCATCGGACGGCGCGTCGTGCGCCCAAGCGCGGTCGCGGCGGTGCTTCCGCCGGGGTGGACGCGCACCGAGCTGCCGGCCTTCCGGAAGTCGGCGCTCGCGCCGGTCCTGCCGCAGTGGGCGTACACGGCGGCGGCCTGGGACGATCGACGCGGCTGTCACGTCGCCTGGGCTTTGCACACCGACCGGCGCCGTCATTGGGACCCCGCCACCCACTCGACCCCGGACCTCCCGGGGCGGATCGAGGCGCGCCTCGCGGCTGACGACAACCCGCTGTTGCGCCAGCTCGCGAAGTGCGCGCTCACGTACCGCTGCTTTACCGCGCAGAACACCTTCTATGAGCGCGACGAAGGCGCAATTCCCGCCAGCTCGGGGTGCAATGCCCGCTGCGTGGGTTGCATCTCTGAACAGCCGGAGGAAGGTCCGCCCGCGTCGCACGAACGGATCGAACGCGCTCCCGACGCGGTGGCCATGGCCGCGATTGGAATCGCCCACCTGTCGCGGGCGCCGGGTCGGACGATGGTGTCGTTCGGGCAAGGCTGCGAAGGCGAGCCGCTCACGCGCGCCCGCGAGATCGCCGAGGCCATCCGGCGCATGCGCGCGGCATCGCTGCGCGGCTCGATCAACGTCAACACCAACGGATCGTTGCCCGACCATCTCGAGCTGCTGATCGATGCGGGGCTCGATTCGTGCCGGATCAGCCTGAACAGCGCGCACAAGCCGCTCTACGAGGCGTATTACCAGCCCATCGGTTACGGCTGGGAAGACGTCGAGGAATCGATCCGGCTTGCCCGGCGCCGCGGCGCCTACACGGCGATCAACTTGCTCACGTTCCCCGGTGTGACGGATCAGGAGGGCGAAGCCGACGCGCTTTGCGCCCTCGTCTCGAGAGCGCGCGTGGATCAAGTCCAGGCGCGCAGCCTCGCCATCGACCCGGACGCGTACGCCGCCATCGCAGCGCGATACGCGGCGGGCGGCCGCCGGATTGGAATCTCTGGCCTGATCGACCGGCTGAAGCGGGCGCGAAAGGGGCTCGCGATCGGAAACTTCGCGCGCGCACTGAACGAGCGGCACACCCTAAGCTGACACCGGCGTCGCGACCGGCGCTCCCTGCTCAATTGCAAGTGCGCGGAATCCGGGCCCTTCGGAGAGCGGCATGGCGGTTGCTCCAGGTCTGATGGCATGGATCGGGGGATGCTCCGCCGCCTATTCGCCTTGCGCGCCGCAATCCTGCTCGCTGCTATTCCCGCGCTCGCCCAGGAGCGCGCCGATGCCGTGCTGGTCCTCGCGGACGACGGGGCGCTCGACGCGCCGGCGGTGCACGCGATCCGGAACGTCGCCGCAAGCGAGCTCCGCAAGCGAGGGATCGCGCTCGCCGAGGATCGGAGGACCTCCGGCGTCCATCGGCTCGACGAGGATCTCTCGACGCTCGCGCTCGATCTTGGCGCCCACCGCCTGTTCGCGCTCCGCATCGGCGGCCGCCTCGGGCAGAAGATCCCCATCAGCCTCGACGAGCTCTCCGCGGACACGCTCGCTCCGGTGCACTCGGCCTCGCTGACCGCTACGGGACTCGAGGAATGTGACGTGGTGACCGCGCGCCTGGTCGACGCCGTCCTGGGCGGGCGGAGCGCCGAGAGCACCGCGCAGATGACGACGGTCACCGCGACCGAGTCGAAGCCGTTCGCGAAGAAGCCCGGCGAACGCTTCTGGTTCATCGGGCTCCCTGTCGCTCTTTACAACGCGGGCAGCACGCCCACGGGGTTCTCGCTCGGCTACGGCTACGAGGCGGAGAACTTTCGCATCTCCGTCACCGGCGCGGGTTATTCGCGGGGCAGCGACGGCGTCGTGTACCTCGTCATGGAGGCGGCCTGGATTCCGTTTGCTACGGAGGTCTCTCCCTATATCGGCGGCGGCTTCGGCTACATGGGCGCCGGCGGCCACGGCGCCCTCGGCGGCGTGGTCGAAGGCGGTTTCGAGGCATTCCGGCTGCACGGCGTGCGCGGGCTCATCGGCGTGCAGCTGACGATCCCCTTCTTCGACACGCAGGAGAGCTCGGCGCCCACCGTGACGGCGCACCGCAATGTGTACCCGGCCGGGTTCGTCCGTCTCGCCTTCTAGATCAGCGGAACGATGCGCCCAGGTCGACCGTGGCGCTCCAGAAATCGGAGTTGCCACCCTTGTTGACCGAGATGGTGTTGCCGCCGGTGTTGATGTTGCTGAAGAGATAGTTGTACTGGAAGCGGCCACCGAGCTTGAACGCGCCGATATTTCCCTCGACGCCACCGCCGAAGGGCAGCGTGCTGGTCGAGCTGTTGGGCACGCCCGACGCCGCCGCGCCATTGACCCAGGTGTAGCCGTACCCGCCGAACACGTACGGCGTGACTTCGCCCGGAAGGATGTTCAGACGCACGTCGGCGTACCCTTCGTTCGTCTTCAGGGTGCTCGCCTGACGGCCTTCGCTCAGGCTCTGGTTGATGTTGTTCTGCGTCCCCAGGTAGCCGACCTCGACCCCGAGCATTGGCGTCGGCAGTATCCCCAGGCGAGCGCCGTAAGCGGCCCCGATATCCGACCCGCTCAGCGACTGGTTGTACTTCGTCGCGCCGCCCTGCAGCACGATGCTGAACTCGCTGTCCGCCATCGCGGCTGCGGGGAGCACCAGGGCGCCCAGTGCGAGAGCGACAAGAAGTCCCTTCATGACGTTCTCCTCTCGAAAGACAGTCCCGTAAATTCCGCGGCATCGTCCGCGCGCGGTGATACACACGGTAGGGATGCGGCGGATAAAAGGCCTGCCTGGCCTGTCGCGCGGGGAGCGGTCTTGGGCCCGGTAAGGCTCGAGCTGCAGAAGGACCTGGTCCGGCACCTGCGAGCAGGGCACCCCTGGATCTACAAGCGCGCGGTCGAACGTCCTCCGTCCGGGCTCGACGCGGGCGCCGTGGTCGATGTCGTGTCCGGGGGGAAGTTCGTCGCCCGCGGGTACTTCGATCCGGCGAGCGCGGTTCGCGTCCGCGTGCTGACGCGCGATCCCGCGGAAGCGATCGGTCCGCTTTTCTGGCGCCGCCGCATCGCGAAGGCGGTGGCGCTTCGGCGCGCGTACGTCCTCTCGCCGGAGACGGACTGTGCGCGCCTCGTCCACGGCGAGGGCGACGGCCTGCCGGGCGTGGTCATCGATCTGTATGGCGCATTCGCGGTGCTGAAGCTCTATAGCGCGGGCCTCGCCGCGCACCGCTCGGCCATCGTCGATGCCCTCCGCGGCGAGGTCGCGCTCGCGGGGATCTACGGCAGGGACGAGGAGATCGGCCGCTCCGACGAAGAAGATGAGCTGAGCGACCGCGACTCGCCGCCCGCGAGAGGGCGTCCGCTCTGGGGTACCGAGCCGCCCGTGGAGGTGATCGTCCGCGAGCAGGGCATGCGCATCGCCGTGGATCTGCGCGCCGGCCAGAAGACCGGATATTTCCTCGACCAGCGGGAGAACCGGTTCGCGCTCCGGCGGTTCGCGCGCGGGCGGTCGCGGGCTGCGAACTGCTTCGCTTATTCGGGCGGTTTCTCGGTCAGCGCCGCGCTGGGCGGAGCGCGCGAAGTGATCGCGATCGACCGCGACGGCGGCGCGTTGCAACTGGCGCGTCGCAACTTCGAGCTGAACGGCATCGATCCGGCCGCCCACGGCTTCGTCGCCGGCGACGTCCTGGAATTCCTGCGCGGCGAAAAGAAGCCGTTCGATCTGATCGTGCTCGATCCACCCGCCTTCGCGAAGTCCCAGAAGGCGGTGCCTGCGGCCCTCGACGGGTATGCGTCGTTGCACCGCGCTGCGTTCCAGGCGCTCGCGCCCGGCGGCATTCTCGCCACCGGCTCCTGCTCGGCGCGCGTCTCCGCCGAACAGTTCGTGGGCGCAATCCGCGAAGCAGCGTCGAAGACGCACACCGACCTGCAGCTCCTCGAGGAGAAGCGGCAGCCTCCGGATCACCCGGCACTGCTCTCGTTCCCGGAGGGCAAGTACCTGAAGTTCTTCGTCTTTCGAAAGGGGGGATGAGAGCTCCATGGTGCTGGCGGGCCAGTTTCTCGAGCGCAGCGTCGTGATCGGCGACCTCGACGCGCTCTATCACCGCGGCACGCGCGATCCGCCCTGCGCCATCGCGGCGCCGCATCCGGCGGTCGGCGGCAGCATGCTTTCCCCCGTCGTCGCCGAGCTTGCCTGGGCGCTGACGAGGGCAGGTCATCCGACGATGCGTTTCGACTACCGCGGCGTCGGTGCTTCGCGCGGCGTCTCGCGACATCCCGCCGGCGGCCAGAAGATTGCGGAGCTGCAGGACGAGGTCGCGGATCTGCACCAGGCCTGCGATCAGCTGCTCGCGACCAGCGGCATGGTCTCGGCGTGCGCGGTCGGGTACAGCTTCGGAGCGGCGGTGGCGCTCGAGGCGGCGTCGGATGCGCGGATCGGCCGGCTGATCCTGATTGCGCCGCCAACGCGGTTGTACGAGTTCGCGATGGTCGCCGAAGTACGCAAGCCGCTCCTGATCGTCTGCGCGCACCACGATTCCTGGTGCGATCGCGCCAGCCTGCCTGTGCCGCCGGACGCACGGCTGGAAGTGATCCCGCACTCGGACCACTTCTTCTCGCGCGGGCTCACCGAGGTGGGCAAGACGGTCGCCGGCTGGCTGCGCGACGGCGACCCGTGCGGGCTCGATGCAGATCCGGAATGATCCCCGGGCGTTCAGCGAAATAACGCGGCCGGCGTCGCGTTGGTGAGGGGTGGAGGCTATGCTGCCAAGGATGTCCGGGGGCACTCTCGGCGCGCGTCCGGCCCTGCGCGAGCGGCTGGCGGTCGCTGCGATCACCATCGTGGCGGTGCTCCTGTTCGGGCTCGCCGGCTGTTCACGGACGCCGGCGCCGATCATGGAGATGAGCGCCGATGCGGTGCCCGGGTTGATCGAGGTCGAGCTGCGCGCGCGCGCCGCCGTGCCCGGCAAGGTGATCGACGAGGAGGCGCAGGAAGACGATCTGTACGGCGACGTCTTCTCGCCCGAGTACGACGTCGAGCTGCAGGTCGAACCGGGCACCGAGGCGGAGGTGCTTGCGCAGCTCCGCGCGCGCTCCGACGTGATCTGGGCGGAGCCGGTGGTCAGCTACAACGCCCTCTGGATCCCAGACGACCCGGACTTCTCGAAACAATGGCATCTCAAGGCTGTCGGGGCGGAGAGTGCGTGGGACGCCACCCGCGGCGAGGGTGTGACCGTCGCCGTCATCGACACCGGCATCTATCCCGTCGACGATCTCGATCCGGAGCGCCTGGTCAAAGGGTGGAACTTTGTCGGCCACAACGACGATGCGCGCGACGATCATGCGCACGGGACCCACGTCGCCGGCACCGTCGCGCAGAGCACCGGCAACGGAAAAGGCGTCGCCGGCATGGCGCCCGCGGCGCGTCTGATGCCGGTCAAAGTGCTGTCCGCCTTCGGGAGCGGCACCTCGCACGACATCGCCGAGGGGATCCGCTGGGCCGTCGACCACGGCGCGCGCGTCCTCAACCTGTCTCTCGGCGGAGGGGCACGATCCTTGGCGATGGAATCCGCGGTGGCGTATGCCCGCCGCCGGGGCGCGGTGGTCGTCTGCGCCGCGGGAAACGGCGGGTCGCGCGGAGTTTCGTATCCGGCCGCCTATCCGGACGCGTTCGCGATCAGCGCTGTGGGACCGCGCGGCCGGCTTGCTCCCTACAGCTCGTTCGGGCCGCAGATCGCCATTGCGGCGCCCGGCGGAGACAAGTCGCAAGGGGAAGAATCCGGCGTACTGCAGCAGACGCTCGCGGATGGAAGCACCACGGAAGCGGCCTACCGCTGGTTCCAGGGGACCAGCATGGCCACCCCGCACGTCGCCGGCGCGGCGGCGCTCGTCATGTCGCTCGGCGTCTCGGCGCCGGGCGCGGTCGAGGGTCTGCTGCGCAGCACCGCGCAGGATCCGCCTGAGAGCAGCAGCGAGCGCTATGGGTCGGGGCTCCTCGACGCCGCCGCGGCAGTGCGCCAGGCGACACTGTGGTGGGGACTGTGGCGTCTTGCGTTCGCGGTCCTCGGTGCCTGGTTCGCGCTCCGCCATGCCCGCGCGCTGGACCAGATTCGCGCGACAGAGAAGCCCGGTCCGGCGTTCTGGGCGGGACTCGCCCTCGGTTCGGGCGCTCTGGCGATGCTCGCCCCGGCTTTTGGCGAGCGGATCCCGCTGATGTCGTTCCTCGCACTGCCGCCGGCTGCCTGGCCGCAGCGATTCCTGACGCCTTGGGCCGGCTACGCCGGTTGGAGCGCGCTGGTTCCTTTCATCCTCGCGCTCCTGGCGCGGCTTTCGGCGCGTCCGCTGCAGAATGCGTTCGGTGCGGCGGTCGCAGGCCTCGCCTTCGGCTGGGCGGGGACGCTGCTGCACGCGGCGCTCTGGCGGACGGTCGCTTTGCCGTGGATGCCTTCCCTGCTGATGCCGTTCTGGTTGCTGGCGAGCGCGCTGGTGGCCTGGGTCGCTGGGCGGGGCCTGCTCGCGCGGGAGTCGCTGCGGTGAAGATCACCGGCACCGTCGAATTCGTCGACCTCGAAGGCGGGCTCTGGCGGCTGACGGCCGACGACGGCAAGCGGTACACGCTGATCGGCGCGAGGGGCGACCTCAAGTCCGCCAAAGGCGCGCGGGTGGAGGTCGAAGGCGCCCTCGACGAAGGATTCGGAATCGGAATGTCGGGGCCGCAATTGCGCGTCGCGCGCATCCGCAAGATTTAGGACCGCAGCGCGAACACCACCTGCAATCCCCAGATCACCGCGACGACCCAGGTGAGCCCCAGAGCAGCGGCGGCGCCGCGCCCCGGACCGCCGGCGATCTCCGCTGCATCGTCCGGCACGGATCGGCGCAAGAGCCGCGCGAGCTCCCACAGCCCGAGGATGAACAGCGTCGCGCCCAGGGCGAGCACCCATGCCGGCGGTGGCACGTCGGGATCCTCCCAGCCGAGCAGGAACGCGCCGCCCGCGATGCCGTTGTTGACCGCGTGCCCGATCATCGCCGCCCACAGCGACCCGCTCCACCAGCGCAGGGCACCGAGCAGCATTCCGATCTCCAGCAGGCCGATGAACCCGACGGCGTCCATGTGCAAGAGCGAGAAGAGAGCGCCGCTCACCACCAGGGCCGCCAAAGGGCCCCAGCTGCGCCGCAGAGCCGGCAAAGCGAATCCGCGGAAGAACAGCTCCTCTCCGAGCGGCGCCGCGAGGGTGACAGTGATCAGCATCGGCATCGCGTTCATCCGGAACACGGTGTCGAGCATGCGCTGCTTGGCGTCGAAGTCCTCCACCACGCCGCGGGGCAGTACGTTGTGGGCAATCCAGGTGAGAAACGAGACGACGGGCTGATTGACTGCCGCGACCGCCGCCGCGACGAGCGCATGTCGGAGGGAAAGGCGTCGCAGTCCCAGCCAGGGCGCGAATTGGATCCCGGCGAAGCCGAGCACGAACGCCGCCGGCAGCGCGATGGCCAGCGCTTCGGTGATCCAGAGGCCGCTGACGATGCCCCGCTGCTGCGCCGGAGCGCCGATCACCAGCATGCCGAAGAGGAGCGCGACGTACGCAGCCATGGCGCTTCCCGCTCCCAGCTTGCCCGGCGGCGACATGAGGCGCGCCCCATACCACGTCGGGTCTGTCATTTCACGCTGCCGGCTTAGCGGATGCGGGTGGGCCGTTCCGCCATTACGCTGCAAGCAGATGGCCGACGATGAACACGGTCGTCCAGGCGGAGCTCGGGCGGCATCCCGACGAGCTGTTCGCGGACTTCCAGCGGGAGCCGATGGCGGCGGCATCGCTCGGCCAGGTCCACGCCGCGCGGCTGGGCGACGGCCGCGAAGTGGTGGTGAAGGTGCAGTACCCGGGCATCGAGAAGGCGCTCGAGAACGATCTGGCGAACGCCGCCGTTCTGGTGCGCGGGTTCGCGTTGACGGGGCAAGCCCTGGACGGACGTCCGTACTACGAAGAGCTCCGGGCATCGCTGCTGCGCGAGCTGGACTACGTCCAGGAGGCGGCGCAGGCGGACGCCTACCGGATCGCGGCGCAGCGCTACCCGGAGCTGGTGGTTCCCGCCGTCGTCTACGAGCGCAGCTCGCGGCGCGTCCTCTGCCTGGAGCGGATCCGGGGAAAGCCGCTGCTCGACTTCATGGACTCGGACGCGACCGCGGAGGAGCGCTTCCGTGTCGCGCGCCTGTTGATCTTCGCCATCTGGGGGCCGTTCTACGCCGCGCGCCTGGTGCACGCCGACCCGCACCCGGGCAATTTCTTCGTGCTCCCCGGCGACAGGCTGGGCGTGCTCGACTTCGGCTCGACCAAGGTGCTCTCCGAACGTTTCGCCGGCGTGTATCGAGTGTTCCTCGATGAGAATGACGCCGGGCGTGCGCACCCCGACGTAGGGCCGATGCTGAAGAAGGCCGGCTTCCGGTTCCTCGGCGACGACGAGGAGGAGGCCTTCGAGTTCTGCCAGCGGATCGCCGACATCGTGCAGCGACCGATCCAGAGCGAGACCTACGACTTCGGTTCGGAGGCGCTGTTCTGGGAAGTCAAGCGCGCCTTCCGCAGCGACCCGCGCACCGGTTTCACCATCAAGCCACCTCCGGAAGCGCTGCTGTTCTACCGATCGGCGGCGGGCGTCGCCCAGGATCTGCGCCTGCTCAAGGCCGCGGGGCCCCGTCCGCGCCGTGCTGAAGGAGATTCAGCAGCGCGGCAGCGCGTGGTAAAGCCTGCGGCAGTGGATCGCCCGCAGCAGCTCGTCGACAAGCCGGAACAGCTCGCCGCCTGCGTGGACGATGTCTCCCGCAGCTCCCGCGTCGGCCTCGATACCGAGAGCAACGGATTCCACGCGTACTTCGAGAAGGTCTGCCTCCTGCAGGTCGCGACGCCCGACGCCGATTGGGCGATCGATACCCTGGCCCTGCCGATCTCGCCGCTTCTCCCCCTGCTCGCGGATCCGCGCCGCGAGTGCATCCTGCACGCCGCGGAGTACGACGTGCTCTGCATGAAGCGCGATTACGGACTCTCGTTCGGGCGCATCTTCGACACGCATGCTGCTGCGAAGACGCTGGGCCTGGAGAAGTTCGGCTTGCACGACCTGCTCGCGGAGCAGCTCGGCGTTGCGCTCGCCATCGACGAGCAGCGGAGCGACTGGGGAAAGCGACCACTCTCGGCCGAGCAGCTCGAATATGCGTTCGCGGACGTTCGCTATCTCTTGCCGCTTCGGGAGAAGCTGGGCGACGAGCTCGCCTCGCGAAGCCTGATCACGGAGGCGGAGGCGGAGTTCGGGCGCCTGGTCGCGAAGGAGCCGCGAGCGCGCGAGTTCGATCCCGAGGGGTGGCAGAGAATGAAGGCGGCGCGCATCCTGGACGGCCGCGGCCGGGCCGTCCTGCGCGAGCTCTACCTGTTGCGCGATCAGCGCGCCAGGGAATTGAACCGGCCCGCCTTCAAGGTGCTCTCCGATCTCTTCCTCGCCGAGACGGCGCGGCGGCTCCCGAAGAGCGAGGACGAGCTGGTCCGCATTCCGGGGACGTCGCCGATGGCGTTGAAAAAGATTGGCGCGCAGGTCCTCGCCGCGGTGCGCGCAGGAATGGCAGCGGAGCCGCTGGCGCGCCCACGGCCTGGCGGAGACGGGCGCTGGCGGAAGGGCGCGCCGCAAGCTCCTTCACCGGAAGTAGAGGATCGATACGAGCGGCTGCGCGCATGGCGGCGGGTGCGGGCGGAGGCGCGGAAGGTGGAGGTCCAGGTGATCGCGCCGAACGCCGTCCTGTGGGCCATCGCGCGAGCAAATCCCCCGGACCTCGACGCGCTCTCGCGCGTGGAGGGTATGGATCCGTTTCGCCTCGAGCAGTACGGCCCATCGATCCTGGAAGCGCTGCAATCCGGCTCGGGGCAGCAGAAGCTCATCTGAAAACCGTACAGTCTCAGGCGTAGCCGCAAAGTCGCACCCTTCGGTGCGGCAGCGGCTAAAAATTCGCACCCGATTTCGGCGCCGGCACCGTCTCCGAGAGCCGCGGCGGAGCACCTCCAGCGAGGATCCGATACGCGCTCCACGCGCCCATCACCGCTTTCACGTACCTGCGCGTCTCGCGATACGGCAAACTCTCGACCCATTCGTCGAGCTGCTGCTCGGCGCCGCGCGCCGCCCAGGGAACTGCCACCCGCGGCCCGGCGTTGTACGCCGCCAGCGCCACCGCGGGCTCTCCGAACCGTCCGACCAGCTCCGACAGATACCAGCCTCCCAGGTCGATGGCCATTCCGGGATCGACGAGTTGCTCCTCCCGCAGCGGCGGCCGTCCGAGGACCACGGCCGCCCGCCGGGCGGTGGCGGGAAGAAGCTGCAAGAGTCCCACGGCGCCGGCGGGGCTGCGGACGTCGGCCCTGAACAGGCTCTCCCGCCGCATCACCGCCAGCAGCAGATAAGGATCGAGGCGCGTCCGCTCCGCCGCGCGAGCCACCTGGTCGGGAAAGGCCGGGGGATACGCGCCCTCGAGCACGGCCGCCGGTGCGCGAGGACCGCGATCGCCGAGAAGGGCGATGGCGAGAAGCACCGCGCGGTCGGCCCTGCCAACACGTTCATAGATGGGTAGCGCGGCAGCCCCGGCGTCTCCTGCGTGCCGCTGCACGAACCAGTCCGCCTCCGCCGCTGCCTCCTGCAAGAAGCCGAGTTTCGTCAGCTCGGCCGCGACCGCCAGCTGCTCCGGGACGGCGCCCAGAGTCCCGGCGCGCGGAGGCGGGAAGGGCGCGCGCGCGTCGCTCACGTCGCCCAGACGCTCCCGGGCGAGCAGTCCGTACCAGCCGATCGGGTCGAGCTCCGCGGCGCGTCGGAACAGAGGCGCAGCCGCGGACGGTTTTCCTGCGCGAGCCTGCCAGTAAAGCCCCTGCGCGCGCTCCTCGTCGCCGGCAGCGCTGGCGGCGAACTCGGCGAAGCGCTCCGCCGCGTCGTGGAGATCGTCCTGGTACGACATCCAGGCGAGGGTCCAGCGCGCCAGCGAGGCGTTCGAGCCGCTGCGCTTTGCCGCCAATCTGGCGAGCCGCGCCCGCGCCTGCTTGCGCTTGCCGGCATCAATGAGCAGCCGCGCAGTGAAGAGGACGCTTTCCTCGGCCTCTGGCGCGGTGGAAAGCCGCTTCGCGACCGCGTCGGCAAGGCGGATCGCCTCCGCCTCGCGACCCCGGCGGGCGCGATCCCGAGCCAGCAGCATTCCGGCGACGGCCTGGACGTGCGCGTTCCCGGTCTTCCAGGCCTCTTCCAGCGAGGGCGCCGCTTCCCCGCGACGGCCATCGGCGGCCAGCGCGCGGGCCTGCAAGAGCAGGGCCTCCGCCCGATCCTCGCCCGAGAGCATCCCGGCCGCGACTTCGACCTGCGCGACGGCCGCTGCCGGCTGACCTGCCGCGAGCAGGCGCGACGCGCGCAAGTAGAGGTCGCGCCCCGAGGGCTCGGGCAAAGGAATCGCGAGCTCGCGCTGCATCGAGCGCGCCGTTTCGGCCGCCGGATGCTCCGGGTGCTGGAGCCAGAAATTTCGCAGCGCTTCCGCCGCTTCCTGTTCGCGTCCGGGCTCGCCACGCAAGGCTTGCGCCCCTACCCAGGCCATCGCCGCGTGGGCCTCGGCGGGTTGTCCCGGCAACGCCGAGGCTCGCAGTGCCGCCTGGCGGGCAGCGGCGAATTCGCGCGAGGCGAGCAGGGCGTCGGCGAGAAGCGTGGAGGCGCGCAACGAGGCGGGACCGCCCGCGGCGGCGGCTTGTCGAAGCGGCTCCACCGCGCCGGCGCCGTCGCCTGACAACAGCAGGGCCTCACCTTGCAGGACCTGGGCGTAGGACGATAGCTGTCCCAGATCCGCGCCCGATACAGCGGATGCGGCTTCTTTCAGCTTTCCTTGTGCGAAGAGCGCCCGGGCCAGGACCAGCCGGCACTGGGGCTCGGCATCGCAGGCGCGAGCGGCGGCTTCTGCCTCGCCCGCCTTGCCAGCGGTCAGCCAGACGCCCGCCTGCGCGGCCGCCTCGCTCGCGGCAAGCGCGAACTGGGGCATGAGGAGGATCAGCGCCGCGACGGCGAAATGAGCGAATTTCACGCGCTTATCCAACACCTTGCGCCCTGGTTCGACGGTGCGCAAATTGGGCGGCTTTCGGGTCGCCTCGTATGGCGATCGTTGACGCGTTCTGTTATATGCCCGCGCCTCGCAAGGAGGTCCGTTCGAATGCCGCTTTTGGCGAAGCCGTTCCCGACCGAAATGACCACGCCCATCAATCTCGAGGGCAACAAGAAGATGTCGGTCGAGGCTCATCGCAACCTCTTCTGCTCCGCCTACGACGAGTGCCTCAACGAGGCGGTCAAGCGCGGCTGGAACAGCTTCACCTGCGTGCGATGCCCGAACTACGCCCTCACCCACGTTTCCCCCGAGAATTCGATCGAGGCGTTCGCGACACAGCGAAAGTCGGCCTAACGGCCGTACAGTAGTAGCACCCAAAGACGCCCCGGGCCGTACTGTTGCGAGCTCGA
Organism: Deltaproteobacteria bacterium; assembly: GCA_005879535.1. Lineage (NCBI taxonomy): Bacteria > Pseudomonadati > Myxococcota > Myxococcia > Deltaproteobacteria bacterium. The sequence goes on from VBKI01000065.1 coordinate 134,989, forward strand.
GTACTGGGCTCCGACGCCAATACGCTTCCATTTCTGGTCCGCGAGGTTCTTCGAAGAGGCGACGGTGTCGGGTCCGTTGCCGACGTACAATTCCGCGACCGCGCCCGACAGATCCGGCACCTCGCTGAGCGCCCGTCCGGCAAGGTCGCGATCGAGCTTCATCTGATCCGAAGCTGCCGTCCGGCGCACCTCCTCCAACGCGACGCCGTCCAGGGCGGAATCGCGCCGCAGGGGCGGCAGCCCGCGTTTTTTCCGCTCGGCGGAGATGACGCGCACGATCGCGGCGATCGGATCCGCCATCGCGACCGCCGGAACCGCGAAGACTTCGGTGAGGTAGACGCCCTCGTTCCCGTCGGTCGTCAGCCCGCTGGCGGCGCCGAGACCCAGCCGTCGATGCCGGGGATCGAGCAGGTTCGCAAGATGGGCCGGCGAGCCGACGATCGCTTCGTGCGCGGTCGCCACGTCGCTGGAAAGGCCAATGTTTTCCCCGATGCTTCGATAGGCATAGCCTCGGGCGCGAAGCCGGTCCCCCAAGGATCCATCGGTGGGAAGGACGTGGGCGAACGTTCGCAGGCGGGCCATCTCGCGGCTGTGCGCCTCCGCAGCGGCGTCCAGCTCGGGATCCCGCTGCAGCGCGGGCAGTCCGTGCGAGGATCGCAACCGCGCGATGGATTGCGCAACCCCGGTGAGACCGTCGCCTGCGCGCGCTTCCGGAGGGGGCTTCGTGGGCGGCGCGACTCCGGCGAAAACGCGCCGGATGGCAGCCACTTCGGGTCCGCCTGACCCGTCCGCAAGCACCTCGATGGAATGCTCGCCCCGCCCGGTGAGCGGCACTTTGGCCGCGAATGTGTCGCCGGCAGCTTCCAGCTCGATCTCCTCGACGTCGCCGGAAGGGCGGGTGACGAAGAGGCGCGGATTCGACAGGCCAGCGCCGAGCTTGCCCGACACGTCGACGATGTGGCCAGCCTCCACGCGGCCGGGAATCCGCGCGAGCGTGGTTCTGTGAACTGCGCTCAGCGCGCAGACCACCGCTCCGCCGTCCTTCATTTCCGCGGCGGCGACCCCGATGCGATCGAAGCGGCAGGTCTTCGGGTAGAGCTCGCCGGCGGCGCGATCCGCGCGCGAAGCCGGGCTCACCGTGGCGATTCCAGCCACCGGCGACGGCTCGTACGATTCGAGCGATGCGAAGAAGGATGCCGAAGGGCCGGTGATGGGCGCCCTGCCGCCCTGTACGGCGGCGGTGAAGGCGCGGCAGGCGCGGGTCAGGTCGGGATCGATCGCGACCCTGCGACCGGGGCAGGATCCGGCGATTCCGTCGAGCACGGACCCTTCGAGCCGGGATTGCGCGGGGAGCGCGTCCGCGAGGAGGAGCAAGATCGCGAGCAGCACGGCTCCAGCGTAACGGAACCGCCCAGGCGGGCGAAAGAATTCGGCGGCCGCTGACGGGTACGCCCCTCGCCGGGGACCGGGTGGTATGCCACTCGCCCTTCGTCTGCGACAAGATTTCACCTTGGCGCGGCCGCGGGTTTGCATTAGTCACAGCGGCGGAGGCGTGTATGAGGCTGGGGTTCGGCGAGATCCTGGTGGTGCTTGCGCTGGCGCTGCTCTTCTTCGGTCCCTCGAAGCTTCCCCAGCTCGGCGCGAGCCTGGGACAAGCGATCAAGGGCTTCAAGAAGGGGGTGAGCGAGGTCGAGGAGCCCGAGTCGGAGAAGAAGCTCCCGCCGGCACAGCCATAGAGGAAAGCCGCCGCTCTGTATTACAACATGGCTGGATGTCGCTGCGCCTCCAGCTGGTTCTGCTCTTCACCGCAGTCCTCGCCGCGACGCTGCTCGTCGCGTCCGCGCTGGGCCTGCGCATCGCGCAGCGATCCGTCGAGGACGAGATCCGGAAGCGTACCGTCGAGCTCGCGAACGCCACGACGCTCGCGCTGAGGCACGCGGGCAACGACGACGATCAGATCTCCGACGAGCTCGCCGCGACGATGCGCACCAACCGCGGCCTTCTCCGCGCGGAGGTCGCCCGGCAGGCGGCGCTGGGCATCGATGCGGATTTCACGGAGGCGCGGATCGACCCTGAAGGGTCGATCGTCTTCAGGCGCTGGCGCGGCCCGGCCACGCGGCTGTCCGCAGAGCTGATCGACGAGCCCGACATCGGTCGCGCCCTCAGGGTGGTCGCCCCCTTCAACGATGCCCGTGGAGCCAAGGCGCGACTGGTGCTGCTCGCCTCGCACTCCGAGGCGGAACGGCTGGTCGCTGCCGAGCGCAGGGCGTTGTTGCTGGTCGCGGTGGGAGCCTCGGTGTTCCTCATCGTCGCTTTCTGGATCCTGCTCGGCCGGATCCTCATCCGCCGCGTCTCCGCGCTGCAGCTCGCCATGCGCGCCGTCGAAGGCGGGCACCTCGACGTCAAGGCGCCCGGGCCTCCGGAAGGCGGCGACGAGCTCGCGTATCTCTCGCGGGGGTTCAACCGCATGCTGGCGCAGATCCGCGGGTTCAACGCGGACCTCACCGGCCGGATCGAGGAGGCGACGGCCGAGCTGACGAAGAAGAACCGCGACCTCGAGGAGCTCAACGAGCTGCTCGTCGCGGCAAGGCGCGATCTCACCTCCAAGGAGCGCCTCGCGGCGCTGGGCCAGCTCGCCGGGACCATCGCGCACGAGCTGGGCAATCCCCTCAACGCCCTGAACGGACACCTGCAGCTGCTCGCCCGAAGGCCCGAGCTGGCGGAGCCAGCGCGCTCGCAGGTGGCGGTGCTGCAGGGCGAGGTGGGGCGGATGACGCAGATCATCCGCCGCTTCCTCGATCAGACGCGCGGCTTCACGCCGACCGCGGAGACGGTCGAGCTGGCGCCGCTGGTGGAAGAGGCGCTCGATCTGACGTTGGGAACGGAAGCGCGGCAGCGGATCCAGGTCGCGCGCGAAGTCGACGGCGTCGCCGTGCGCACCGACCCGGGGCTCGTACGCCACCTGCTCACCAACCTGGTCGCAAACGCCGTCGACGCGATGCCGAACGGCGGGCGGCTGGAAGTGCAGGCGCGCAGCGAAGGCAAGGAGGTGGTGCTGCGCGTGAGCGACACCGGCACCGGGATGCAGCCAGACGTGAAGCGGCACATCTTCGAGGCGTTCTTCACTACCAAGCCTGACGGGAAGGGCACCGGGCTGGGCCTCGCCATCTGCAAGGAGATCGCGCGCGCGCTTCGCGGCCGCATCGACGTGGAGAGCGAACCGGGAAAGGGCTCCGCGTTCACGGTGCGCTTTCCGGAAGCGGACGCGCACGCTGCCTGAACGTCCGTTATGGTCTCCGCCATGTCGCAGCCGGCCCGTATCCTGGTGGTGGACGACGACGGGGCCTCTCGCTCGCTGATGGCGCAGATCCTCGCCGAGGACGGCCACGGCGTCGTCGTCTGCGCGGACGGGGCGGAAGCCATCGAAAGGCTCGAGCGCGACGGCGAGTTCGACGCGGTGGTCAGCGACATCCGCATGGTCGACGTCGACGGGCTGGAGGTCCTCGACTGGGTGCGCAAGCATGCGCCCGAGACGCCGGTCCTCCTGGTGACGGCCTTCGGCAACGTCGACGGCGCCGTCGGGGCCATCCGCCGCGGCGCTTACGACTACATCTCCAAGCCCTACGACGTGAACACCATCAAGCTGGTCGTCGACCGGGCGCTGCGCCACCGGCGGCTCGCCACCGAGAACCGCCGGCTGAAACGCGAGATCCGCGAGAAGTACGCGCTGGCCAACGTGGTCGGCCGCAGCGAGGGAATGCTGCAGGTCTACAAGACGGCCGCGCGCGTCGCGCTCACCGACGCGACCGTGCTGGTGGTCGGCGAAAGCGGCACCGGCAAGGAGTTGGTGGCCCGCGCCATCCACACCTCCAGCGCGCGCGCCGCGGGCGCGTTCATCGCCGTGGACTGCGGCGCCATCGCGGAAGGAGTGCTGGAGAGCGAGCTCTTCGGGCACGCGCGCGGCAGCTTCACTGGCGCGACCGGCGCCCGGCGCGGCCTCTTCGAAGAGGCCAGCGGCGGGACCTTGTTCCTCGACGAGATCGGCGACATCGGCGGCCGCATCCAGGGGCAGCTGTTGCGGGTGCTGCAGGAAGGGGAGATCCGCCGGGTCGGCGAGAGCGCGCCCATCCGCGTCGACACGCGGGTCGTGGCGGCCACCAACAAGGACCTCGCGGACGCAGTGAAGGGGGGAAAGTTTCGCGAAGACCTCTTCTACCGCCTGAACGTCGTCACCATCCGTATTCCCCCGCTCCGCGAGCGACGCGAGGACATCCCGCTGCTCGCCGAGCATTTCGCCGCCCGGCATGCGGGGGAGCGGGGTGCTTCGCTGACGACCGAGGCGCGCGAGGCGATGCTCCTCTGGGACTGGCCGGGGAACGTCCGCGAGCTGGACAACTCGGTGGCGCGGGCGTTGGCGTTGAACCCGGGGGGAACCATCCTGCCGGAGGATCTGCCGGAGGCGGTGCGGGAGCGCTGGCAGCACCGCCGCGGATCGCCGGCGAAGGCGCCTTCGACGATTTCGCCGGCTGCAACGTCTCCGGCGCCTGAGCCGCTGGTCGGAGATCATCCGACGCTCGACGAGCTCAGCCGCCGGTACGCGGAGCGCGTCCTGCGGGATTCCGGGGGCAACAAGACGCGTGCCGCCGAAGCGCTGGGGATCGATCGGAAAACTCTTTCGCGCTTGCTCCGGGAGGAGTAGGAGTTTTCTGTTTCTCTGTCGGACAGTCCGGCAATTTCGCCGCCCTTCGCTGTCGGCGGGGTGACAGAATCTGGCGGTCGGTCGAACCCTGCTTCTGTGATTTCAGGGACTTGGCCCGCAGTGAAGAGCTGGCAAGCTGCGTGCATCGAACAGGGGACAGGACCGATCGGGAGGAACCCCCCAATGCCGCAAGAGCCCCGCCAAGACGACCGAACCCAGAGACTCCAGCTCATCGGCCGCGTTCAGTTTGCCTACGAGCAGTTGAAGGAGACGATGCAGCGCTACCACGACGACTCGCCGCGCGCCCGCGCAGCGATCGCGGCGGCAAAGCGCCGCCTCGCCGTGTTGAACCGCGCCCTCGCCATCATCGCCCTCGAGGCGGCGCAGCAGCCGGCCTAGGCACGTTTGAAGACGCGGAACAGCCACCACAACGACGGAAACAGCACGACGGAACCGATCGCGAGCGCGAGGAGCAGCAAGCGCAAGGTCGGTTCTGGCGCCGCCGCGCCCTGCAGCGTCAAGTCCGGCGCGATCAGGTAGGGCCGCTGGGCGGCGCCCCAACCGCCGACGATCAGCGCCACCTGGACGACCGCCAATGCGCGGGCAGTGCGAAATCGCCGGGTGAACAGTGCCCAAAGGGCGCCCACGGCTGCAGCTCCCGTCGCCAACTGCAGCGGCCAGCTCCACGGCGACCTCAACAGCGTCTCGCGGAAATGCCCGGCGCCGGGAGGGGTGAGCAGGCCCGCGGCGAGGGCGCAGGCCCCGACGACGACGGCGGAGACGATGGCACGCGCACGAAAATCGTCGCGCAGCTCCGGGTCGGCCGCCTCGACCGCGAGGTATACGGCGGCCAGGTACGCGAACAGCGCCAGCGCGAACGCGCCCACCGCGAGCGGAAACGGCGCCAGCCAGGGACGGAAGAAGCCCAGCTCGGGAGCGCCGTCGGGACCGGCGCGCAGCGCTCCGGAGGTGATGGCGCCGAGGGCAGAGCCGAGGAAGATCGGAGTGGTCGCGCTGGCGACGGCGAAGATCCGCCCCCAGCGCGCGCGTCCGCCGTACCGCCGGAACGCCCAGGCCGATCCGCGCAGCACGATCCCGAGGAGCATGAGCGTGAGCGGGACGTGCAGCCCGATGCTCGCGGCCGCGAACGCGCGCGGGAAGCCCGTGAAGAGGAGGACGACGATCAGGATCAGCCAGACGTGATTTGCCTCCCAGACGGGCGCGATGGCGTCGTCGGCGAGGCGCCGCTGCCGCTCGGCGCGAGGACCGGTGGCGAGGAGGTCCCACACTCCGCCGCCGAAATCCGCCCCCGCCAGAACGCAGTAGGCGATCAGCGAGACGAGCATCACGGCGGCGACGGCTTCGATCACTGCGCCTCCCGGAATTGCCGCCGGAGGATCTCGATCACGACCGCCGAGAGCAGCAGATAGACGACACTCACGGCGATGAACGGAACGACGAGGCCGCGCATGGGTGTGACCGCATCCGCGGTCCTCATCACGCCGTAGATCACCCACGGCTGGCGGCCCACCTCCGTCACGATCCAACCTGCCTCGAGCGCGAGGAACCCGAGTGGCCCGACGAGCGCGGTAGCGCGCAGGAACCGTCCGGACGGAGGTCGGCGGCGGATCCAGTTCCACGCCGACCAGACGGCATGCCCGCCGAGTAGAATTCCGGACAGCACCATTGCCTGGAAGAACGCCCGGACCAACGGCGGCGCGCGGTCCGCGGGCGGAATATCCTCGAGCCCGGTGACGACCGTGTCGGGCGAGTTTCCGGCGAGAATCGAGAGCGCCCAGGGGATCTCGATCGGTCCCATCGTGAGCGGTGCGCGCGACTGCGTGCGCTGCAGCTGCTCGATGGCGGCAAGCTTCGCCGGCTGCCCTTTCGCGATTTCGTGCCCGGCCCAATGTCCGGTCAGGGGCTGGACCAGCGCTGCCGGAACGGAGAGCGCCAGAGCAAGGCCTAGCGCTTTGCGATGGAAGCCGCTCCGCGGGTTGCGAAGGAGTCCGACGGCGTGGATCGCTGCGACCGCCGCCGCGGTTGCGAGATACGCCGCCAATGTCCCGTGCACGATCTCGTGGGCGGCGAACGGCGTCCCCATGGCCGCGATGGGATCGACGTCGACGAATCGTCCGGACTCGACGCGGAACCCGCGCGGCGCGTTCATCCAGGCATTGGCGATGGTGACGAACGCCGCGGAGGCGGCGCCGCTCGCGGCGACGACGCAGCCGGCGAAGAGATGCGTCCGAGGTCCGAGCTTCTCCCAGCCATAGAGGTACAGACCGAGGAAGATGGCCTCGGTGAAGAAGGCGAATCCCTCCAGCGAGAAGGGCATGCCGATCACCGGACCTGCATGCCGCATGAACCCGGGAAACAGCAGACCGAGCTCGAACGAGAGCACGGTCCCGCTGACTGCTCCGACGGCGAAGAGTACCGCCGTTCCCTTTGCCCAACTGCGCGCGAGCGACAGGTAGTCGGGATCGAGTGTCCGCCGGTAGCGCCACTCGGCGAGCACCATCAAGAGCGGCATGGCGACGCCGATCGCCGCGAAGACGATGTGAAAGGCGAGCGACATCGCCATCTGCCCGCGTGCGAAGAGGACGTCGTCCACAATCGCTCCGGCGCATGTTGTAGCCGACCCCGGGGCCGATCGTCCGCGACTCGATGCCGCGGTGGGCGAATCAAGTGTCCTGGGCCGTCTCGCCGTAGTCCCGGACGGCTTCTGCCGCCCCGTAGAGGTCGGTGAAGGGGACGCAAGGAAGCTCGTGCTCCTGGCAGTAGCGGTGCAGGAAGCTGCCTTCGCGCGCGAACGTCCGATCGGCGAACTGCACCAGGCAGCGGTCGGCGAAGCCGTCGCCGATGCCGATCACGAAGCTGGCTCCTGCCCGCCGCGCCTCGGCGACCGCCACCCGCTTGCACGAGCCGCAGACTTCACATCCGGAGGCCCGCGATTCCGCTTCGCCGGGATAGGTGACTCGCAATCCCTCCGGCGCGAAGACCGCTTCGTTGGCCCGGACTTTCACCCATGCGCTCAGGGCCGGCGGCAGGTGGGCGGCGATCACCGCTTCGACATATTGGCGCAGTCCTCCGGAGGCGAGAAAGAAGGGCGCGCCACGGTCGCGGGCAGCCGCGACCAGCTCGGAGAACCCAGGGCGAAGCTTTGCCGCCTGCAATGCGAAGGCGATGACGTCCGCTTCCGGGGCGCGGATGGGCGTGTAGATGCTCTGGATGATCGCCCGCGTCGTGAGCTTGCCATCGGCGAACAGCTTCTTCTGCACCGCGAGGTAGTCGGCGCCGCAGAAGTGCTTGCTGATCTCGTCGCCGATGTCGTGGACCGTCGCGGTCCCGTCGAAATCGCATACCACCGCCAGGTCCGTCACGGCGCGCCTTGTAAGCGGGCCGGCGGGGACGGCGCAAGCCCGACATCTGGACGCTCGCCTGCTTCCGCCAGCGGATCGGTGCGCTAGACTCCAGATATGAACCTGACGGACGCCGAGCTGTTCCAGGAGGTCGCGCGCAGGAGCGCGGCCCGGGAACCATTCGTGCTCTGCACCGTCACGGCCACCGATCGCTCGGCTCCAAGGGACGCCGGAGCGAAGATGATCGTCGCTGCGGACGGTGCGATCGTGGGCACCGTCGGCGGTGGGCCGCTCGAAGCCGTCGTCATCCAGGAAGCGGTCCACCTCTTGAAGCAGGAGGGCACGTCCTGCCAGCGCCGGTTCGCGCTCACCACGGCCGGCGATGCGGCGGAACCCCTTCCGCCCTCCGGGCCCATTCCCGACGAGCTGGGGATGAAATGCGGCGGGGAAGTGACGGTGTTCCTCGACGTGCTCCGGCCCGCGCCGAGGCTGGTCCTCTACGGCGCGGGACATGTCGGCGAGCGTGTGGCGAACATCGCGGCCGAGATCGGGCTGGCGACGACCGTCGTCGACGATCGCGAGAAATTCGCCACGCGCGACCGCTTCCCTCGCGCCAGCGAAGTGCGCTGCGCCGACCTTGCCCAGGATCCGCTCGGCGGGGTCGCTCCCGGAGCATCGGACTTCGTCGTCATCCTCACCCGCTGCCACGCGCTGGACGAAGGCGTGCTCGAGGCAGCGCTGCGCACGCCTGCGCGCTACGTCGGATTGATCGGCAGCCGCCGCAAGGTCGCGCTGATCCTGCGCAGCATCGCCAAGCGGCTCGGGCGCGATCCCCGCGACGATGCGCGCCTGCACGCGCCGATCGGGCTGCGCCTCGGCGACAAGACCCCAGGCGAGATCGCCATCTCGATCCTCGCCGAAATCCTTCTCCTCAAGAGCAAGGGCGAGCTCGCGCATTCCCGCCTCGCCCCCAAAGACGCCGTCCGCGTACGTGCCTGAGAGAAGGCGGATTTCGCTACTTTGACATCTGCACGCCTGTTCACTTAGGGTGAGCGGCGATGCCCAACGAGACCGCTCTCGCCCAGCAGGAGCCGTTGCAGCCTGCGGTCCGGCGCTATGCCCTGAAGACGTCGGCCCCGCCGCGCAAGGGCCTGGTCGATTACGACCGCGACCTCTCCGAGGAGCAGCGCGCCGTCGCCCTCTGCGATCCGCGTCCCACGCTGGTGATCGCCGGCGCCGGCTCGGGCAAGACGCGGGCGTTGACGTTTCGAGTGGCACACCTGCTCGAGACGGGCACGGCGCCCGAGACGATCCTCCTCTTGACGTTCACCAACAAGGCGGCGCGGGAGATGATGGCGCGCGTCGGCCAGCTTTGCCGCGTCGAGACGCGCAGGATGTGGGGCGGCACGTTCCATCACGTCGCCCACGGCCTGTTGCGCGAGCATGCCTCACGCCTCGGATACGCGGATCGATTCGGTCTTCTCGATCGCGAGGACGCCAAGGAAGTGATGGCGAGCGCCACCGCGGACCTCGGGTATGGGGTCGGACAACGGCGTTTCCCGCGCCCCGACGCGATGATCGATCTGTACTCGACGGCGGTGAACACCCAGCGCCCGCTGGCCGAGGTGATCGCCGTGGAGGCACCGCAGTTCGTCGCGCTGGAGGAGGAGATCCTGCGAGTCGCGCGCAGGTTCGCGGAGCGGAAGGCGCAGATGAACGCGATGGACTTCGACGATCTGCTGCTGAACTGGAAGCGCCTCCTGATCGAGGTACCCGGCGCGCGCGAGAGCATCTGCCGGCGCTTCAGCGCGGTGCTCGTCGACGAGTACCAGGACACCAACCGGCTCCAGGGAGAGATCGTCGACGCGGTCGCCGCGCCGCACGGGAACCTGCTCGTCGTCGGCGACGACGCGCAGAGCATTTATGCGTTCCGCGGCGCGCATTTCGAGAACATCCTCAAGTTCCCCGAGCGCTACCCGCAGTGCCAGCACCTCCGCCTGATCACCAACTATCGCAGCACGCCGCCCATTCTCGCGCTCGCCAACGCGTCGATCCGTTGCAATCGCAAGCAGTTCGAGAAGGAGCTGCGCGCCCACCGCGAGGGAGGTGTGCTGCCGGCGCTGGTGCCCCTGTGCGACGTCCACCAACAGGCCGAGTTTGTCGCCCAGCGGATCCTCGAGCTGCGGGAGGAGGGAATTCCGCTGCGGGAGATGTCCGTCCTCTATCGGGCGCACACGCACTCGATGGAGCTGCAGATGGAGCTTGCCCGCCGCGGGATCCCCTTCATCGTCCGCGCGGGAGTGCGCTTCTTCGAGCAGGCCCACATCAAGGACGTGCTCGCGCACCTCAAGTTCATCCAGAACCCGCATGACGAGCTTTCGTTCAAGCGGATCGTCAAGCTGGTCTCCGGCGTCGGGGCAGCGAGCGCGGATGCGCTCTGGGCACAGGTCGAGCAGTGGCTGCGCATGGGCCGCGACTCGCGCACCCAGCTCGATTCCCTGACCCAGCTGGTGCCGCCCAAGGCACGCTCCGGGCTGCGCGCGCTCGCCGGAGCGTTGCAGATCCTGGTGGCGATGCGGTCGCAGCCCAGCGAGATGATCCGCTGCATCCTCCACGAGGGCGGCTACGGCGAGGCGCTCAAGCAGCGGTACGCGAATGCCCAGGCACGCCATGACGACGTGCTGCAGCTCGCGGATTACGCGCTGCAGGCGGAATCGCTGGAGCAGCTCCTCGCCGATCTCACGCTGCTCGATTCGCTCGAAGCCGAAGACGTCGTGGAGGGCGCCGAACCGGACGAGAAGCTCACGCTCTCCAGCGTGCACCAGGCCAAGGGACTGGAATGGCGCGCCGTGTTCCTCATCTGGCTCGCCGACGGCCGTTTTCCCAGCGCGCCCGCCTTGCGCGCTCCGGACGGCGAAGAGGAGGAACGCCGACTCTTCTACGTGGCCGTGACGAGGGCCAAAGACGAGCTGTACCTGACGTATCCAATGATGCAGGAGAAGCGCGACCAGGCGCGCCTGCTGCTCAGGCCGAGCCGGTTCCTCGACGAGCTCCCGGCGGCGCCGCCCCCCTACGAGAAATGGAGCATCGAAGTGGCGCCGGACCCGAAATTGCTCGCACAGTAGGACATGGCGTCCTGCGCGAGACGCTGATGTTCGTCTACGAGCTGTCGGGAACGGTGGGAGAGGTGGGGATTCCGGAGGTGGTGGATTCGAGGCCGGCAGGTGTAATTGTGCGGTACGACGTGTGGTGGAAGTAGGGGGATTTGTTGCGCCCCGGGCGCAGAGCGCCGTAGCATCAATCCAGCTTCATGCCTGCCGACAAGCCCATCCTGCTCGGCATCGATCTGGGCACCACGAACACGTGCGTCGCGTACGTCCGGAACAAGGTCGCGCGCGTGGTTCCCAGCGACAAAGGTTCGTTGATCCTGCCCAGCGTGGTGGCGATGAGCGACAAGGGCAACCTGCTGGTCGGCAACATCGCCAAGGACCAGATGGTGGTGAATCCCCGGAACACCATCTACGGCGCCAAGCGTCTGATCGGGCGGCAGTACAACTCCAAGGTGGTCCAGGACATCAAGCACTACTTCTCGTACGAGATCGTCGAGGGTCCGAACGGCGAGGCCGCGGTGGTGCTGGCCGGGAAGGTCTACTCGCTTCCGCAGATCAGCGCCTTCGTCCTCCAGCACTGCAAGCGCGTCGCCGAGGCGACCCTCGGGCAGGAGATCACCGAGGCGATCATCTCGGTCCCCGCCTACTACAACGACAACCAGCGCAACGCGGTGAAGGAGGCGGGCAAGCTCGCCGGCTTCACCGTCAAGCGCATCGTCAACGAGCCTACCGCCGCGGCCCTCGCGTACGGCCTGAACCGCGGCTTCGATCACAAGGTGCTCGTCTACGACCTGGGCGGCGGCACCTTCGACGTTTCCGTCCTGCAGCTCCACGGCAACGTCATGGAGGTCCTGGCGACCGGCGGCGACACCTTCCTCGGCGGCGTCGACTTCGACAACCGGATCATCGATTTCGTGCTCGAGGAGTTCCGCAACCAGACGAAGATCGATCTGACGCAGTCGCCCATCGCCATGCAGCGGATCAAGAACGCCGCGGAGGCGGCGAAGATCGATCTCTCGCTGCTCAGCAACGTCGTCATCGAGCTGCCCTACATCGCCGACCGCAAGGGCAAGCCGGTGGACCTGCGCATCCCGCTCTCCCGCGAGCGCGTGAACGCGCTGGTGATGGACCTGGTCGAGAAGACGTTTCAGCTCGTCGAGCGCGTCCTGGGCGAGAAGAGCCTCAACCGGGGTGACATCCAGGAGGTGCTGCTGGTCGGCGGTCAGACCCGCATGCCGCTGGTCCAGGGCAAGGCGCACCAGTTCTTCGGCAAGCCGCCGCGCAAGGGCGTCCACCCCGACGAATCGGTGGCGCTGGGCGCCGCGCTGCTGGCCGAATCGATGCAGGAGATCGACTCCGTCACGCTGGTCGACGCGCTCAGTATGCCCATCGGGTTCGCCATGCCCGGCGGCCGTTTTCGAAAGGTGATCGAGAAGAACACGCAGATCCCCTCGAAGAGCAGCTTCCGTCTGCCGCCCGCGCGGGATGGCAAGGGGCTCGAGCTGGACATCTTCCAGGGTGACGGCGACCGGATCATCGACAACGAATACCTCGGCACGCTCAAGTTCCCGGCGGAAGTGGCCGGGCAGCGGGTGAACTTCATCCTCGACGAGGAGTGCCTGCTGCACGTCACCATCGAGACCGCCAGCGGCCAGACTCGCGAGCTGACGCTGGCGACGCACGACACGCCCGAGGCGTTGAAGGTCGCATGGCAGGAAGAGGCAGAGAGGCGCAGGGTCGCCGCCGAGCGACAGATGACGCCGGAGGAGCAGTCGCGGGGGATCTTCGCCTCGATCCGCAAAGTCTTCGGCGGTCAGTGAAACATGCCGCTGGTCCAGGGCAAGGCGCACCAGTTCTTCGGCAAGCCGCCGCGCAAGGGCGTCCACCCCGACGAATCGGTGGCGCTGGGCGCCGCGCTGCTGGCCGAATCGATGCAGGAGATCGACTCCGTCACGCTGGTCGACGCGCTCAGTATGCCCATCGGGTTCGCCATGCCCGGCGGCCGTTTTCGAAAGGTGATCGAGAAGAACACGCAGATCCCCTCGAAGAGCAGCTTCCGTCTGCCGCCCGCGCGGGATGGCAAGGGGCTCGAGCTGGACATCTTCCAGGGTGACGGCGACCGGATCATCGACAACGAATACCTCGGCACGCTCAAGTTCCCGGCGGAAGTGGCCGGGCAGCGGGTGAACTTCATCCTCGACGAGGAGTGCCTGCTGCACGTCACCATCGAGACCGCCAGCGGCCAGACTCGCGAGCTGACGCTGGCGACGCACGACACGCCCGAGGCGTTGAAGGTCGCATGGCAGGAAGAGGCAGAGAGGCGCAGGGTCGCCGCCGAGCGACAGATGACGCCGGAGGAGCAGTCGCGGGGGATCTTCGCCTCGATCCGCAAAGTCTTCGGCGGTCAGTGAAATGGCGCCCAAGACGCTGCGCGAACGGGCGGCCGAGCTTGGGATGAAGGCGATGGGCAAGCTCTTCGAGGATCCGAAGCGCGCAGAGGCCATCGCCGCCGCGATCGGCGGGCTGCAGCGCGCCAAGCAGGCCCTGGACGAGGCGCAGGACCGGGCGCTTCGGGCCGCGGGGCTGGTGACGCGCGAGGATTTCAAGGACGCGGGCAAGCGGCTCTCCGCGCTCAAGCGGCGCGTTCGCGACCTCGCGGACGATCTCGATCAGTTGATCGCGCAGCAGCAGAAGAAGTAGTAGGTGGCATGCGCTGGACGGGCTTGCTTCTCGCGGTCGCCTGCAGCCACACCCAACCTCCTCCCGCACCGCTCTCGGTCCCGTCGGAGAACGCCGCGGGGCCGGCGAACCTGCCGGACGGCGGGCCCGCAGATGGGGGGACGTTTTCGTCCGACGCCGGCGTTCCGCGCGCCGACCTGATCAGTCCCATCACGATCCCGGGAAGGGAAACGCCCGTGGGCCTTGATTGGGGAGAGACGGGAAAACGACCCGCGGGGACCATCTTCAAGAACGTGAAGCTGCTCGGAGCGGTGAGCGGCGACCGCTTCATGGCAGCGATGCAGTCGATGCAGGCCAGCCTCGGGCGCAAGTGTGTGCTGTGCCATCTCGTCGAGCAGAAGGATTTCCCGTCCGACGCGAAGAAGGAGAAACAGCGCGCGCGGGACATGATCCTGATGACCGAGGAGATCAACCGGCGAAGCTTCGGCGGCACCATTCGCGTCACCTGCTGGACCTGTCACCGTGGAGACGAGCATCCGGCGGATATGGGATTTTCCCGCGACCTCCCCGAGCCGTTTACGAAGATGCCTCCCGAGCAGCTGGCGCGGAAGGCGGAGGACGTCTTCAAGGACGTGCGAATCCTCCGCGGGATGGACGTCCGCAACTTCGGCTTCATCATGGGATGGTTCGCGCGCGAGATGGGCGCGAAGTGCACGCACTGTCATGAGGAGAAGGACTTCGCGGCGGACACGCCGAAGAAGACGCGCGCGCGAGAGATGCTGGACATGACCAGCTACATCGCGAAGGGATACTACGGAAACGACAGTCCCGTCGGCTGCGGAACCTGCCACCGCGGCAAGCCGATCCCCGCGCGGACGGCGGCAGAGAAGTCTTGACTGGTTTTGCGGAAGGTGCGAATTGGACCGCCCCACAGAGGGGCGCTTAGCTCAGCGGTAGAGCACTGCCTTCACACGGCAGGGGTCGCAGGTTCGAATCCTGCAGCGCCCACCAAGAAATCTCCTCGGAGTTCGCGGGGTTGGCGGGACCATTTTCGGTCTCGGCCTGGGGGGTGGGGTCCATTTGGACCCAATTTTGACCCAGCTCGGGCAGAGTTGCGACTGCGGCGCGCAGATCTTCGACGTCCAGGTGGCCGTAGATCCCAGTCGTCGTGCGCACGTCGCGGTGGCGCAGGAGGCGCTGCACGCGGTGGGCGTCGACGCCGGCGCGGAGGAGCAGCGTCGCGGTCGTGTGGCGCAGATCGTGGAAGCGCATCGGCCGCGGAATCGCCTTCGGCCACAGCGCGCGCCCGCGAGGCTGTGCGAGCGGCTTGCCGGTGCCATTGGTGCGCTTGAGGCAATTCGGGCAGTAGCGCTGCTCGTTATCGGCGTGGCGTTCCTTGTGGCCGCACCAGCGGCACACGTGCTCGTAGCCCTTGACCAGGCCGACGCGCGCGAGCGCGGTGCGCAGGGTCTTCTGCGGATCCGCTTCCGGCGAGCGCTGTGACCCATCCTCAGCAGGGAAGACGAGCGAACCGGGCGCGTGCTCGAGCTGGTACTTCAAGATGGGGAAGAGCGGCGCCGCAATGGGGATGAGGTCGGCATGACCGCCCTTCGTCGTTTGCCGCTCGTTTGAGCGCGCGACCATGATCGTGCCCAGCGACAAGTCGACGTCGCTCTTCCGGAGAGCGAACAGCTCGCCGCGCCGCATGCCGGTCCAGAGTGCTGCAGCGAAGAGCGGCCGCCAGTCGGCCGGAACCTCCGCCAGGAGCAGCGGAACCTCTTCGGCGCGGAGGGTCGCGTAGATGCGGCGCGCGACCTTGCGCCGCTCGGTGGACGCGACGGGATTCTCGCCCACCCACCGGCCGGCCTTTTTCGCCTTCGAGAAGACCGTGTGCAGGACGCTGCGGAGCTTGTTGACGCTTGCAGCCGACGCGCCTGCCGACTCTGCGTTGTGAAGCAGCTCGTCGAGGTGAGGAGAGCCGAGCGCGGCCAGCGGCAGCGCACCCACAGGTTTCGAGACCACATACTTCCCCAGTCGCTGGCGCTCGCCACTCCTGCTCGCCTCCGGGAGCGATGGTCGAGCCACCAGGTGCACAGATCCGCGAACGTTCCGGTCAGATCCTCAGGCCGCGGCGGAAGGCCGTTGCGGACGCGCCGCGCGAGGTTGCGATGACGGCGAGCCTCGACCTCGAGCTCGTCCGCTAGCGCCTTCGCTTGGGCCTTGCTGGAGGCCTCGATGCGCTCGCGGCAGCGCTTTCCCGTCGCGTCGGTCCACTTCGCGTACCAGAAACCGCCCCGCTTGAGCACGCTCGCCATGCGCTACTTGCCTCCCTTCGGCACTGGTGCCACGTGCGCCTGACGCGTCTCGCCGCGCGCGTAGGCGAGCAACTCGGCGGGAACGAACCGGAGGCCCCAACCCATTCCGCGGGCCCGAGGGAGCTCGCCACGCTCGGCGGCCTTGTAGACCCAGGATTCGGACCGTCCCAGAAAGGCCGCGGCTTGATGGACGGTCCAGAGTCGATCCGTGGGGAGCGAGATTGGCTCGCGGCGACGTTCGCGAGGGGGCGGAGATGCGAATTCCAGGGTGTTCATCGTGAGGCTTTCCTGTTCAGGGTGCCTTCTGAAGCGCGACGTACCGCTCCAGAAGGAGGTTGACGAAGTAGTCGCGGACGTCGGGAGACTTGCGCTGCTTGCGGTCGCGGTCGAGAACCTCAACGACGGGCTTCGGAAGGCGGAACCAAGAACGAGCGTCCTCGATGAGGTCGTTCAGAACCTCGTTCAACGACTGCCTGCCCGTTTCTTTCATGCGCTGCTCGAGCCAGCGCCGCGTTTCCAGAGGGAAGCGGGTGCTGATGCTGGTGAGCTCCACCGTTCTTGGCGTCCGTGCCATTCCCTGACGATAGCTTGCTCACAGCACGCATATCAAACATGAGTCATAATCGAATATAGCTGACACGGTCTTGCACGAAACTAAACCTAGGGTGAGTATAGATACGCTTGCACAAAACTAAACCCACGGTTAAGATGACTGCATGGGACGGGTCACACAGACGAAACCTGACTGGGACCGCCTCTACGAGACTGCCCTGGCGCAGGAGGGCCACTTCACGACCCAGCAAGCTCTTGACGCCGGATACTCGTCGCAGCTGCTGGTGAAGTACCTCGACAGCGGCAAGATCACTCGCGTCCGGCGGAGTGTGTACCGGCTCAAGCATTTCCCTCCCGGTCAGCAGGAGGACCTGGTCGCTCTTTGGCTTTGGTCCGATCGGGCAGGGGTGTTCTCTCACGAGACTGCGCTGATGCTCCACGAGCTCTCCGATGTGCTGCCTGCGCGGGCGCACCTGACCCTGCCTGCAAAGTGGCGCAAGCGCCGACTTCGAGTTCCGGAAGGTGTCGTGCTGCACTATGCGGACGTGCCCAAGCGCGACCGAGCGTGGGTGGGCGCCCTGCCGGTCACTTCTCCGGCGAGAACACTCGCCGACTCCGCGGCAGATCATGTCTCGCCTGAATTCCTCTCCTCCGCAGTCCGTCAGGCGCTCGCGCGCGGCATGGTCAGCAGACCGCAGGCCACCGCAGTCGAACGGGCTACGGGGCTCGATGCATGAAGTCACGGACGTACGCGACGCCGGCGGCATTCAAAGCCGCGCTGGAACAGCGGCTGCGCGATTCTTCGAAATCAGGTGTCGAGCTCGCGCGCCGTCGGCAGCTGCTCGTGTTCGACCGTTTGCTGGCGCGCGTCACGCGCGTGCTCGGTAAAGCGGCGATGCTGAAGGGCGGCCTGGTGCTCGAGCTTCGCCTCGAAAGAGCCAGGACCACGAGGGACGTGGACCTGCGCCTCGTCGGCTCGCCCGAGGAAGCGCTGGCGCGGCTGCAGGAAGCCGGAAGAGTCGACCTCGGCGACTTCATGACCTTCGAGATTCAAGCAGACGCGCAACAGCCCGAGATGGACTTTCAGGGCAGGAGGAACGACGGCTTCCGCTATCGCGCTGAGTGCAAGCTCGCGGGCCAGATCTACGGCCAGCGGTTTGGCGTCGACGTGGCTTTCGCGGATCCGGTCCTGGGTGAGCCTGAGGTCATCGTCGCTGACGACGTCCTGGCATTCGCCGGCATCGAGCCACCAAGGGTGCGGCTCTACCCGGTCGAGACGCATCTCGCAGAAAAGG